>NZ_JBFUKF010000020.1:0-29170 GCF_056400985.1 Mucilaginibacter sp. P4_G9
GATACCTTGTTTTATAAGGTAATTGGCAAATGCCTCTACTTTATCTTCGTTGGCGTTAATATAGCTGGCAAAAGCAATTGGGTTGTATTCAATAATATTCACCTTGCAGGGCAGGTGTTTGCAAAATTTTGCAAGCTCCATAGCATCCTGGATGTTATCATTAACCCCATCAAAAATGATGTACTCATATGTTACCGGGTTTTTGGTTTTGGCGTAGTAGTATTTCAGCGCTTCGGCAAGTGCCTTTAAAGAGTTTTGCTCGTTTATAGGCATTATGGTATTGCGCTTTTCGTCATTGGCGGCATGTAATGAAAGGGCCAGGTTGAATTTTACTTCATCATCGCCCAGTTTTTTAATCATTTTGGCAATACCAGCAGTGGATACTGTTATTCTTTTTGGCGACATGTTAAGGCCATCCTCGGCAGTGATACGCTCTATTGAATCCATTACGTTTTTGTAATTAAGCAATGGTTCGCCCATGCCCATGTATACAATGTTGGATAAAGGGATGCCATAGTTTTCGCGCGCCTGCTGGTCAATAAGTACCACCTGATCGTAAATTTCATCGGGATTCAGATTCCTTTTACGGTCCATATATCCTGTGGCACAAAACTTACATGTGAGGCTACAGCCCACCTGCGACGACACACAAGCAGTCATTCTGCCCGGTGTTGGAATTAAAACACCCTCAATTAGGTGAGTATCGTGTAAAATAAAAGAATTTTTTATAGTTTTATCAGCACTAATCTGCGATGTGTTAATTTTAACGTTGTTGATAACAAAGTTTTCATCCAGTTTAGTACGARGTTCTTTTGAAATATTGCTCATCTCGTTAAAAGAGAAGCACGATTTTTTCCAAAGCCATTCATAAACTTGTTTAGCCCGGAAGTTTTTTTCCTCCATTCGGATAAAATGCTCCTGTAAGGCTTTCAAACTCAGGCTTCGGATGTCAATTTTACCTTTTGTATTGTTCACATTGCAAAAGTACTTAAATTTAAAAAAATCTGTCTTTTTTTAAAGTCATTCTTTTGGTAGAATAAAACAATAATTAAAAGTTATTTGTAAATACCCTGCCCAGAGAAGTGTTCTGAATAAAAACGTTATGAGATGCTACCCCAATTTTAAATTTGAATGAAAAGTTTTAGAGCCGATTACGTTTTTCCTGTTTATGCCGATCCTGTTAAGAATGGAATTGTTACAGTTGATGATTTGGGCAAGATCATCTCAGTTACTGATCACCGCAACCCTCCAGATGGCCCTATTGAACAAATTAATGGTATTATTTGCCCCGGGTTTGTAAACACCCACTGCCATACAGAGCTATCACATTTAAAAGAAAAAATAAACACCGGCAATGGGCTGGTTTCTTTTATAAAAGATATTCAGACTTTCAGAAACTCCGACCAAAAGCTGGTGGAGGACGCCATCGAAATGGCCGATCAGGAAATGTATGATAATGGTATTGTTGCCGTAGGCGATATATCCAATACCAATTTCAGCATCCCGGTTAAGGCCAAAAGTAAATTGTACTATCATACCTTTGTAGAAACCTTTGGTTTTTTACCGCAAAATGCCACTGAGGTTTTTGATAAGGCTATGGCTCTGCTTAATGAGTTTAAGCCAATGCCATGCTCAATAACCCCGCACGCGCCTTATTCAGTGTCAAAAGAATTGTTTAAGCTGATCAGGAAGCACAGCGAAGAGGGCCATAACCTCATTAGCATCCATAACCAGGAATGCGAGGACGAAAATAAGTTTTACCGGTACAAACTGGGGGGATTTCTTGAGCTTTATAAGCATTTTGGTATTGATATCGGCTACTTTAAGCCGCAGGCCCGCAACTCTATGCAATCCATTATCCCATTGTTAACCAATAAACAAAAGGTTTTGCTGGTGCATAATACCTGCACCAATTTAAAGGATATTTATTTCATCAAACGATTCGACCGTAGAGTAAACTGGTGTTTTTGCCCCAATGCTAATTTGTATATAGAAGGTAAACTACCTAAAATAGAGCTGTTTGTTGATCAGGGCTTTAACATTACCCTGGGTACCGACAGCCTGGCATCAAACAATAGTCTTTGTATGCTAAGCGAAATGCGCACTATTCAAAAGAAATTTCCTGCAATAAGTACACAGCGGTTAATAGAATGGGGCACGCTTAACGGGGCCGAGTTTCTGGGTATTGATGACGAGAAAGGCTCATTACAGCCAGGGAAAACACCGGGCCTTAATTTAATAACAGGTTTGGATGGCTTGAAGATAACACCCGAATCAAAAGTTAAGAGATTAATTTAATTTGAAAATTTGAAGATTTGGTAATTTGAAAATGAAGAACTTTACAGCTGAATTTTCAAATTTTCAAATTATCAAATCCTCAAATTGATGAAACATCTCAATATTATAGTTAAAGGCAAAGTTCAGGGTGTATTTTATCGTAAAGCAACCAAGGCGGTAGCTGATCAGCTGGGCGTGAGGGGCTTTGTTAAAAATGAACCCAATGGCGATGTTTACATTGAAGCCGAAGCCGACGATACAATCATTGAAATGTTTATAGATTGGTGTAACGAAGGGCCGGAAGATGCCCAGGTTACTTCTGTTGAAACCCATGAGGACGAATTAAAAAACTATCGTAATTTTGAGGTTGTAAAAAAGCGCTTATAATTATTACGGGCTTTATCATTTACCTCATTAAATAAATACATTGTCAACCGCTAAAAAGTTTGCAGGGCAAACAGCCATATACGGTCTAAGCACCATCATTTCCCGGATGATATATTTTGTGCTTACGCCAATTTACACCCGAACGCTGCCTGTAGGTGGCCTTGGTATTTTCACAACCTTGTATGGTAATGCTTCTATTGTTAATGCGATATTGGCATTTGGCATGGAAACAACCTATTTCAGGTATCTGCAAAAAAAATCTGATAATAAGCAGCAGGTTTATAATAACGCTTTTGGTGCAGTTATAGCAGTTTCATTAGTTTTCCTATTGTTCAGTTTTCTTTTTTTGGATAACATTATTGAATATACACAGGCGGGAGTGACTAAGGACCATGCAGACTACACTTTTTATGTTAAAAATTTTCTCATCATACTCGTTGCCGATGCTTTTTGCGTAATCCCTTTTGCTAAGATCCGTGCAGACGGAAGACCTGTTAAATATGCCTTTATTAAGTGTACTAACATTTTGTTTGTAATGCTGCTTAATTTGTTTTTTCTGTTTGGCCTGCCATTTATAATTAATCACCAACTGCCAGGCGCGCAATGGATAGCAAGCTGGTACAGGCCGCACTGGGTTGGCTATGTTTTTTTAGCTAACACCATAGCCAGTATATTAACCATCTTTTTGCTGTTACCAGAAATATTAAAGCTGAAGCTTAAGTTCGACCCTTTTTTATTCAAAGAAATGTTTGTGTACAGCTGGCCTATATTAATTGCAAATATTTCATTCATCATCAACGAATCAATAGATAAGGTAATGCTTAAGCAGATGCTTCCGCATGCCATTGGTGATCAGCAGGTTGGCATTTACGGAACATGCGCTAAAATAGCTTTGTTCCTGAGTATTTTTGTACAGGCTTTCCGTTTAGGTGCCGAACCTTTCTTTTTTAGTCATTCAAAAAATAAAAATGCAGGCGAAACATATGCTCGTATCATGACTTATTTTGTAATTACTGTTGCTTTGATATGCGTAGCGCTTACTGCAAACGTTAATATTTTAGCGGTAATTATTTTTGGCAAACATACAGCCGATAACATATACTGGTCGGGTTTGGGTGTGGTGCCTCTACTGCTGTTTGGGTACTTAAGTTTAGGCATTTACATGAACCTGTCAGTTTGGTATAAACTGTCAGATCAAACCAAATACGGATTATATATATCGGGTATCGGCGCTATATTAACCATTACTTTAAATTGGTTCTTTATTCCAAAATACAGTTATATGGCCTCGGCCTGGATATCCTTGGCGGCTTATGCTACCATGATGGTGCTATCATACTTGTGGGGGCAAAAAAACTACCCAATCCCTTATAATCTGAAAAAGAACCTGGCTTATATTATAGTATCAGTGGTGCTGGTGTTTTTATCGTTCACGGTATTCAACAGGAATATATTTGTGGGTAACGGGCTTTTTATGTTATTTGCTTTAGCAGCATTTTATTTTGAACGCAACGAATTAAAAATTATATTTAAAAGATGACCATCAGGATAATTAACAGATCGAAAAATAGTTTACCTGCTTATGAAACAGCCCATGCCGCGGGTATGGATCTGCGGGCCAGCGTTGAGGAAACTATCCTGCTTAAACCAATGGAACGTAAACTGGTACCAACAGGTTTACATATTGAATTGCCGGTTGGTTTTGAAGCACAGATAAGACCCCGAAGTGGCCTGGCATTTAAACACGGTATCGGCATTGTAAATTCGCCCGGAACTATTGATGCCGATTACAGGGGCGAGATAAAGGTATTGCTTATTAACCTGGGTGCTGATGTGTTTGAAATTAATAACGGCGATAGGATAGCCCAGATGGTGGTAGCTAAACATGAAACCGTGARCTGGCACGAGGTAGAGGTATTAAACGATACTACCCGGGGCGAAGGTGGATTTGGRCACACAGGAATCGGACTGAAGTAGAGGGACAAAACGAGGGGCGAGAGAATCGGGGAGAAAAGGTTAAACTTAGATAAGAACATGCAGAATACGGGATTAAAATATGGTTCAAAAAACAGGATTGGCGCTTATTATAATAGTGGCGTGTTCTATTGTTTTTTGTCCTTTGTCCTTCTTCTCCAAATCCCTGCTTTTGCTCAGAAGCAAACTGCTTCAAAGCCCATGACCTCACTTGATAGTATGGAGGTTAAACAGTTGTTTTTTTCGGCCCTGCGCGAAAAAACGGTTGAAAATTTGAAGCATGCTTCTGAACTATTTGAGCGCGTAATTCAGGCTGACCCGCAAAATGATGCCTCACTTTATGAATTGGCCAATCTAAAAAAAATACAGAATGATTATGCAGGTGCCCAGCCGCTGCTGGAGCGTGCGGTTATAATAAAGCCCGATAACGAATGGTACTGGGTAGCGCTTGCTGACAGCTACGAAAAAAGCAACAATTTTGGCAAACTTGAAAATGTATTTAATCAGCTTATTCATATCAACCCGGATAAACCCGATTATTATTTTGATAAGGCCAACACTTACCTGCAATTGAAAAGGTATGATGATGCACTAAAAGTTTACGACCAGTTGGAGCAAATTACCGGTATGACTGACGATCTGCTGGGCAATCGCGAAAAAATCTATCTAAAGCAAGGTAAGATTGACCAGGCCGCCGGCGATATTGAAAAAGCTATAGCTGCCAATCCCGGCCAGATGCGTTATTATTTGCTGTTATCAGAAATATATAATTCCAATGGATTAGGCGATAAAGCTTTAAAGGTTTTATTACAGGCCGAAAAACTGGATGCCGCTAACGGGATGGTTCACCTGGCGCTTGCCGATATTTATCGTGATAGAAAAAATAACGATGCCTGTTTTAATGAGCTTAAATTGGCCTTTGCGATACCGGACGTTAACATCGACCAAAAAATAAGAATAATTACAGGTTACTACCCCAAATTTCCCGATCCCAATGCTAAAGCAAGCGCCCTTGAATTAAGTAGGATATTAACTATTACGCACACAAGCGATAGTAAAGCCTTTGCCATGTATGGCGATATGTTGCTGCAAAGCGATAAGTTGAAAGAAGGCAAAGCGGCTTATAAAAAATCAATTGAACTGGATGGACAGGTATATGCTGTACATGAACAACTGGTACGCATCGAACTAAGTCAAAACGATTTGGAAGGCGCTGTTAAGGATGGTGAAAACGCGCTTTCATTATTCCCTAACCAGGCCTGGATGAATTACCTGGTAGGCGTGGCATGGGCGCAGAAGAAAGATTTTAATAAAGCGCTGGGTTATGTTAAAAATGCAACTTCATTAGAAATTCAGGATAAGGAACTACTTTCGCTAAGTTTTTCTTTATTAGGAGATTGTTATCACGACCTGAAAAATAACAAAAGCTCTGATGACGCTTATGATAAGGCCTTGGCTGTTAATCCTGATAATGCTTATACCCTAAACAATTATGCATACTATTTATCGTTAAGAAATGAAGCTTTAGATAAGGCGGCGCAAATGTCGGCCCGGTCTAACCAATTGCAGCCTAATACAGCATCGTTTGAAGATACCTATGCATGGATATTATTTATGCAAAAGAAATATCCGGAGGCTAAATTGTGGATGGAGAAGGCATTGGCGCACGATAAGGATAATAGTGCAGTTAAATATGAACATTATGGCGATATTTTGTTTTACTTAGGTAATACCGATGCTGCCGTGCAAAACTGGAAGAAAGCCAAAGGCTACGGAGAACAATCTCCGGTTTTAGATCGTAAAATAAATGAAAAGAAATATATTGAATAAATTACTGGTAGTTTGCTGCTTACTTGCAATGGTAAGTTGTAAAGCCCGTAAGCAGGTTTTAGTTGCCCGCAAAGCCGATGCGGCAGTAAAAGCTGTAGATAGTAAAGCCAGCAAACTTGCCGCGATAAGGGCCCAGCAGTTAAATTTTAGCACATTTGCCGGTAAGGCAAAAACTAACCTGGATATTAATGGCAACAGCAATGATGTAACGCTGAATATACGCATCAGTAAGGATAAAAAAATATGGGTATCTATTACCGCTATATTGGGCGTTGAAGTTGCGCGCGCAGTTATTACTCCTGATAGCATACTGCTGATAAACAGGTTGGATGGTGTATACCTTAAGCGGCCATTTAGCTACGTATATACGTACGCCAGCAAACAGGTTAATTATAAAACACTTGAATCATTATTAGTAGGTAATGCCATTCCCGAATTGCTTAATGAAAAAGCAGACATTATTACCGTGACCGGAAATACCACCTTGAGCGGTGATCTTGAAGACCTGGTTTATAAACTTGTTATTGGGGCCGATAATAAAGTTACACAAACAAACCTGGATAGCCAAAGCCAGGGGCAATCATTACAGGTTGCTAATAACACCTTTATACAGGCCAATAACCGTATCCTGCCATCGCAAATAAATATCGCATCGGTAGTAAAAGATAAAAAAATAAAAGTAAACCTGCATTATACCAAGGTTGATTTTGATCAGCAACAGGAGTATCCATTTAGTATTCCTGACAGGTATGAGCCGTCCAAATAATTCCTATTTTTGTTTGATGAAATTTTTAAAAGCAGCTCTCTTTATTATAGCAGTATTTATCGCGGTTGATGTGCATGCCCAAAGCAGTCAGGAATTAAAGCGAAGGCGCGATAAATTATCTGAAGAGCTGGAACAGCTTAATAAGGATTACCAGGAAACTTCAAGCAATAAAAGGGCTACCCTAAAACAATTAAGCCTGTTAAAGGCGCAGATCAGCCTTCGTGAAGAAAAGATCAATATTATCAACTCCGAAGTAAGAAATTTAGATAACCAGATCTCCGAGAGTAATAATACCGTACATAGTTTACAAAGCCAGTTGGATCAGCTAAAAAAAGAGTACGCAGCTATGGTACTTTTTGCCTATCGCAATCAAAGTGCTTATAATAAACTGATGTTTATTTTTGCTTCTAAAGATTTTAACCAGGCCTACAAACGTTTAAAGTATTTACAACAGTTTGGTACCTATCGTGAGCGGCAGGCCGGTTACATACAGGGTACGCAAAAAGAACTGCATGTAAAAATAAACGAACTTGACAGAACCAAACAGGAAAAAAGCACTTTGCTGGTAGATCAGCAAAAAGAAAAAGAAACCCTGGGTAAAGAGAAGAATAGCCAGGTAAAAGTTGTAAAAGATCTTTCGCAGCATGAAGGCCAGCTAAAGCAGCAGCAGCGGGATGTGCAAAACAAAATTGCTAAAACCAACCGGGAGATTAGCGCTGCAATACGCCGGGAAATTGAAGAGGCCCAGCGAAAGGCCGAAGCCGAGGCAAGAGAAGCAGCAAGGATAGCTGCCGCCAAGGCAAAGGCCGAAAACAGGCCGGCGCCGGTAGCAGCTAAGCCTGTAGTGCGAACCAGTTCAAGCTATTTGAACGCCACGCCCGAGGCGGCTAAGCTTTCAAATGACTTTTTAGGTAACAAAGGCCGGTTGCCATGGCCCGTTTCAAATGGAGTTATAACCCAGGGGTTTGGTGTGTATACATCCGAAGGGATCAGAAGTGAGAATACCGGAGTTGACATCCGTACAAATGCCGGCAGCGCGGTGAGGGCGGTTTTTGATGGCGAGGTGATAAGGGTAGTTGATGTGAGCGGTACATATTTAGTAATGATAAAGCATGGCGAGTATTTTACAGTTTATGGCAACTTACGATCGGTAAGTGTGGCGCGCGGACAAAAGGTAAGTACAAAACAAGCTTTAGGCGTAGTTGCCACCGATCCGTCAACAGGTGAAACTGAGGTGAATTTTGACGTTTATAAAGTTAAAGAGCCAATGAATCCTAAATTATGGCTGGCGCCTAATTAGTTGTAAACTATAAGATATTTAAATTGTTTATATTTGTAACCTAAAAAAAATGCYATGTTAAGTACAGTTTTTTTATTTTTAAATATTGGTACAGGCGAGATGGTACTGATACTTTTTGCAGCATTAATGCTTTTTGGAGGCGAAAAGCTTCCTGGTATGGCGCGTACCCTTGGTAAAGGGATTCGTGATTTTAAAGATGCATCAGAGGATGTTAAACGAGAGATTAACAACCAGATAAATAGTTTTAATGATAAAAGCGAAGTAACTACTACAAAACCGGTAATTGAAGAACATGAGCAACCACTTATGGAAGAACATCCGGTTGATGAAACACCGGTTGCCGAAAGTGTGGAACAACATCCTAATCCGGTTATCGCCGAAAATAAAGTTGCGTACACAATCCCGGTTTCGGATATTCACGTAAGTAGTGATGAGGAGCCTGTTACTGAGTCAAAGATCGACCTTAATAAACATTAATAACTGCTAATTAAAGCAGCATAAAAAAAGAATTCTATCATAACAACAATATTAATTTATATAAAACTTAGAAATTATGGGTTTAGGGGCACCAGAAATTATTCTGATCATCATGGCAATACTCTTACTGTTTGGCGGTAAAAAAATACCCGAACTAATGAGAGGTTTAGGAAAAGGCGTTAAAGAATTTAAAGACGCACAAAACCAGGACGGCAGCACCGAGGAAAAACCTAAGGTTTAATACCTTAAGGCTTAACCGTTTTGCCGCTTTATTTAAGATATAAACTTATCTGTTAAATAATTTCTTATTTCAACGGATAAGTTTTTTTATTTTAGCCCCATGGCTAAATTTTATTCCTCTTTAACTGAAATAAAGAGCGGGTTGCAGCGTGCGGAAATTACTGTTCAGGGTCTTGTTAAAAATTATTTGGACGAGATTAAAAAGAACGCCCATTTAAATGCTTTTAATGAGGTATTTGAAAATGAAGCATTAATTAATGCTAAAAATGTTGATGAACGCATAAAAAATGGTACTGCGGGTAAGCTGGCCGGTATGGTTATCGCTATAAAGGATAACATTTGCTATAAAGGGCACCAGGTAACTGCGTCATCCAAAATTCTTAAAGGGTTCACTTCCATATATTCATCAACCATAGTTGAGCGCCTGCTTGCCCAGGATGTTGTGATAATAGGCCGCTGTAACTGCGACGAGTTTGCCATGGGCGGCTCAAACGAAAATTCCTATTACGGCCCGGTAAAAAACTATGCAGATCAAAAGAGGGTTTCCGGGGGCTCATCAGGCGGATCGGCAGTTGCGGTGCAGGCCAATATGTGCCATGCTGCAATAGGTACCGATACCGGAGGCTCGGTAAGGCAGCCGGCATCATTTTGTGGTGTAATTGGCTTTAAACCTACTTATGGCCGTATTTCGAGGCATGGTATAATTGCCTATGCTTCATCATTTGACCAGGTTGGCCCTATTACCCGTTCTGTTGAGGATGCCGCCTTGCTGTACGAGGTTATGGCTGGTCCCGATGAATATGATAATACTTTAATACAGCAACCTGTGCCATCTTTTGCTGTAAGCACCGAAAAACCGGCAAAGAAAAAGATAGCCTATTTGCAGGAGTCTATATCAAGCCCGGGTGTTGATGGCGAAGTAAAGGATGTGCTGGTAAAATATATTGATAAATTACGTGCAGAAGGGCATACCGTAAAACCTATCGCTTTTGAGCAACTGGATTATCTGGTACCAACCTATTATATACTGGCCACAGCCGAAGCGTCATCAAACCTGGCGCGTTTTGATGGTGTACATTATGGTTACCGAAGCCCGGCGGCAGATGATCTGCAATCAACGTACAAACGTTCCCGATCCGAAGGGTTTGGCAAAGAGGTAAAACGACGTATAATGCTGGGGACTTTTGTTTTAAGCGCAGGTTATTATGATGCGTACTATGCCAAGGCGCAAAAAGTACGCCGCCTTATCAGGGAAAAGACAGTAGAAATCCTGGATGAATACGATTTTATTTTAGTTCCAACAGCGCCCGAACCCGCATTTCCGATAGGTGCCGAAGAAAAAGATCCGGTGATAACGTATCTTTATGACATTTTTACCGTACAAGCATCATTAGCCGGGGTGCCCGCTATATCATTGCCAGCTGGCAATAATAGTCAGGGTTTGCCGTTAGGATTACAATTATTGACTAAACATTTTAACGAAGATCAACTGTTAGATTTTTCTGAATATTTCTTAAAACTTTAAAAAGTTAATATTTTAGGAGAATTATCTGATGCAGGAAGCATCATCACTTAATCAAATCCAAATAATGAAGAGATTATTTACGCTTACCATCTGCCTTTCACTAATTAATATTATTCATACCAACGCGCTTCCGTCTTTACGGCAAGTCGGTCGTTTTAATGTATTTCGCAATGAGRTTAATGCTGATACTACCATAGTGCCGGTTATTAATCATCCCTTGCCAATTGGAGCCCAGGGCAGCATTTATAAGCGCCGTTTAGATTCTGTGCGCAAAGATATACAGCTTGATTATAATGAATATGTGCAAAGCTACATTGATTTGTACATGCATAACCRGGATGAAATGGGACAGGTTGCGGGGCTTGCCAAATATTACTTCCCTATTTATGAAAAAGCTTTCCGTGATGCCGGCATTCCAGAAGAAATAAAATTCCTATCCATAGTTGAGTCGAAACTTGATCCTAACGCGGTATCAAGGGTTGGGGCTACCGGCCCGTGGCAATTCATGTCAACCACCGGGAAAATTTATGGTTTAAATATGGACAGCTACGTTGATGAACGCCGTGACCCTATACAGGCAAGTTATGCTGCTGCTGCATACTTAAAAGATGCCTACCAGGAATTTGGCGACTGGCTGCTTGCCATAGCATCATACAACTGCGGCAAAAGTAATGTGGAGCATGCTGTGGAAAAAGCAGGACCTGGCAGTGATTTTTGGGCTATACGCCAGTATTTACCGGCTGAGACACGTGGATATGTACCCGCCTTTATAGCCATGAACTATGTGATGAACTATTATAAAAAACATAATATAGTAGCACAGGCCTGTAGTTTTTCGGTGCGGACGGATACCGTGATGGTGAAAAAATTTGTGTCGCTTAGTAACGTTGCGGCGGCATTAAATGTAGGTATAAATGAGCTTGCTATACTTAACCCCGCTTACAGGAGGTTAATCATCAATGGCACACAGGCCGCGCCGCGCAGGCTTATTCTGCCACAAACATCAAAAGAAAATTTTGCAGCTTTATATAATGTGCTAAACAGCGCCGGCGATGCGGTAGCGCCAATGACATTTGCCGCAAGGCCTGCTGCTGCCAAAACAACGGTGGCAGCCACAACAAACGCAACACCTAATCTGTATGCTGAAGGCAGCAAACCCGAACGCCGGATGCCGGCATACCACAAGGTTAAAAAAGGCGAAACGTTAGCAGGTATTGCCGATAGGTATGGTGTTGAAATTCGTGATCTTAAAGTTTGGAACAATCTGGAAACCAACCGTGCGCCTATAGGGCAAACTATAAGAGTTGCAGCCGGTGGTGATATTTCAGCAAGTGTTTCCCCTAACCCCAATACTGCCCTGTAAGCAAAGGATAATATCTGATAAAAGAATAGCCCGATTTTGACAAGATTCAAAGTCGGGCTATTTTATTTCAGGTTACCATAAAAAGAATTGTAATTTTGGGCGCTTGAATTTTGATAAGATGAACAAGAACAACCGTAAACAGGACGCATTGAATTACCACTCAATGGGGCGCCCCGGCAAGATAGAAGTAGTACCCACCAAACCTACCAATTCGCAACGAGACTTAACAATGGCCTATTCGCCCGGGGTTGCAGAGCCTTGTTTGCGCATAGCCGAAAATGTTGATGATGTATATAAATACACAGCTAAAGGTAACCTGGTTGCGGTTATCAGCAATGGTACTGCCGTATTGGGTTTAGGTAATATTGGTCCCGAGGCCAGTAAACCGGTAATGGAGGGTAAAGGTCTGCTGTTTAAAATTTACGCTGATATTGATGTGTTCGACCTGGAGGTTAACGCCAAAAGTGTTGATGAGTTTGTAACCATTGTAAAGGCACTGGAGCCAACCTTCGGCGGCATAAATCTTGAAGATATATCAGCGCCAACCTGTTTTGAAATAGAACGCAGGCTAAAGGCCGAAATGAAGATCCCTGTAATGCATGACGATCAGCACGGTACGGCCATCATATCGGGGGCGGCTTTGATGAACGCCTGCGAGATCCAGGGCAAAAAGCTTGATAAAATAAAAATGGTAATTAATGGTGCTGGTGCCGCTGCGGTATCCTGCTCAAAAATGTACCTTTCATTAGGGGTTAAAAAAGAGAACATGGTGATGTTTGATATTAACGGTTTATTAACCCCCGACCGTACCGACCTGGATGATACCCGCATGCAGTTTGCTACCGACCGTACCGATATCAAAACATTATATGATGCCATGAAGAATGCCGATGTGTTTGTCGGCCTTTCTGCCGGTAACGTAGTTACCCCGGATATGCTGAAGCAAATGGCCAAAAAACCTGTTGTTTTTGCTATGGCCAACCCGGTACCCGAGATTGATTATGACCTGGCCATTAAAGCCCGCGAAGATATCATCATGGCAACGGGCCGGTCTGATTTTCCTAACCAGGTTAATAATGTATTGGGTTTCCCCTATATTTTCAGGGGGGCGCTTGATGTAAGGGCTACTGCCATTAACGAGGAAATGAAGATAGCCGCTACGCATGCTATTGCCGAGATGGCTAAAAAGCCTGTTCCCGAAGCGGTTAACCTGGCCTATAATATTACTAACCTAAAATTCGGTAAGGATTATATTATTCCTAAACCTATGGATCAGCGATTGATCACTGAAGTATCTATGGCAGTAGCCAAAGCGGCTATTGATTCTGGAGTTGCGCGTAAAGTGATAACCGATTGGGATGCCTATGCCGAGGAGCTGAGAACACGACTGGGAACAAATGACAAATTGCTGCGTAACCTTACCGCTAAGGCCAAGCAAAGTCCTAAACGTGTGGTTTTTGCCGAGGCTGATAATTATAAGATATTAAGATCGGCCCAGATAGTAAAGGATGAAGGTATTGCTACACCAATATTATTGGGCAACACCGAGAAGATAAAACAGATTATGCGTGATAACGACCTGGATCTTGGTGATGTACAGATAATTGACCCGCGTGATGGCTGCGAGAATATGCAGGAATACTCGGAATACCTGTACAAGAAACGCCAGCGTAGGGGTATCACCTTGTATGAGTCGAAGAAATTGATGAGCGATCGTAACTATTATGGTGCCTGCATGGTTCAGTTTGGCAAGGCCGATGCTTTGATTTCTGGTTTAACCAAAGACTATGTTACTACCATTAAACCGGCATTGCAGATCATCGGTACCGAACAGGGTGTAAACCGTGTTGCCGGTATGTATATGATGATAACATCAAAAGGCCCGGTGTTTTTTGGTGATACCACGGTAAATGTAAACCCTACCATTCAGGAATTGGTAGATATAACGGTATTAATTGATCGTTCTGTTAAACAGTTTAACATTCAGCCACGGGTTGCTTTACTGTCTTACTCCAACTTTGGTTCAAATGAAGGTGAGATTCCCGAGAAAACAAGAGAAACCGTAAGGCTCCTGCATGCTAATTATCCAGATATGATAGTAGACGGAGATATGCAGGCAAACTTTGCCCTCAACTCAGGTCTGCTGGAAGATAATTTCCCTTTTTCTACATTGACAGGAACGCCAGCCAACACCTTGATATTCCCTAACCTGGAATCGGGTAATATCGCTTATAAACTATTACAGGAAATAGGCGGCGCCGAGGCTGTTGGTCCAATACTGTTAGGCCTTAAAAAGCCGGTGCATGTATTGCAATTAGGTAGCTCGGTTCGTGAAATTGTGAATATGGTTACCATTGCCGTTGTTGATGCACAGGCAAAAGCGGGCAGTGAAAAGCCAACAAGTATTTTTGATAAACTTAAAGGGAAATAATATTATTATGTACGATTATATTGGTGGTAAGCTGGTTTTTAAAAGTCCGTCGCATGTGGTTATTGATGCCGGGGGTATAGGTTATCATATTAATATTTCGTTAAATACATACTCGCGGCTTGGAGTCGATGAAAGGTGCAGGCTTTATATATGGCAGCACGTAAAAGAAGATGCGCTCACCCTGTACGGTTTTGCCGATGATGGTGAGCGCCGCTTATTTATGCACCTGATATCCATCTCGGGTATAGGACCTAATACCGGGCGAATGATGCTGTCATCAATAACACCTGCCGAAATACAGGCTGCAATTATAAGCGGCAATGTTTCGCTTATACAACGTATAAAAGGCATAGGACCCAAATCGGCACAAAGAATAATTTTGGAGCTGCAGGATAAGTTACGTAAAGAAGGCCCGGATACCTTAACCGTTGTGCCAATAAATAAAACCGCTAAAGATGAAGCACTTAGCGCCTTGGTAATGTTGGGCTTTGCAAAAAATGCCGCCGAGAAGGTATTGGATCAGCAATTGAATAATAATAATAGTGATTTAACCGTTGAACAACTGATTAAATTTGCTTTAAAAACCCTATAATTACGTCTAAATTTCGACTTAACTTTTGATCAGAATATTTACTTATAATATTATTATAAGTGTGTTGTTAATTCTTGCTTTTGGCGGGCTGGGCGGCGCTTTTGCGCAGCAGCCGGTTCCGAATGCTAAGCGTGATACAACTCAAAAAAATGCGCCCCTCAATTTAGCTCAACCCAAAAATGTTAGGCTCAGGGAGGGTATTTTCAGTTCCGACCCCCCGGGCCTGGTACGTACAATTGAATATGATGCTGCATCAAACCGATATATCTTGTATGAGCGTGTTGGTAATTTACTATATCGTCCGCCGCAGTACCTCACCTTTGCCCAGTACTTAAAGTTAAAAGAAAAATCAAATCAACGCAGTTATTACAAACAGCTGGCAGATGATTATGCTTACGATTCGCAACAGCCCGGCTTTATTCCGGTTATAAAAGTGCGGAGTCGAACTTTTGAACAGATTTTTGGCAGCCAAAACATCGATATTCGCCCGCAGGGATCTGCAGAGATGATTTTGGCCGGGCAGGTAAATAAAAATGAAAATCCTTTATTTAACACCCGGCAACGCAGCCAGTTCAATTTTAATTTCGATCAAAAAATTCAATTAAATGTAACCGGAAATATTGGTGATAAATTAAAGATTACCACCAATTATAATACCGATGCCCAGTTTCAGTTTGAAAACCAGGTAAAGTTAGATTATACCGGCTCGCCCGATGAAATCATTCAAAAGATAGAGGCCGGAACGGTTAGTATGCCCCTGCCTACCACATTGATCACCGGTAGCCAGGCGTTGTTTGGTATAAAAACAAAGCTTAAGTTTGGCCGGCTGGATATTACCAGCATTTTATCGCAACAGCGATCGCAATCAAAAACTATTACCATAACCAATGGATCGCAGCAAGGCGAGTTCAGRCTTACCCCAGCGGATTACGAGGCTAATAAGCACTTCTTTTTATCGCAATATTTCCGCAACAATTATAACAGGGCGCTGTCCAATATTCCCATTATCAGTTCCAATATAAACATTACCAAAATTGAAGTTTGGACAACCAACCGCACCAGTGTAACCACCGATTCAAGGGATATTTTGGCTTTCCTTGACCTTGGCGAAAACAAGCCTTATAACACTACGCAGATACAGGGAGGAGCTGGTTTTAGTGGTTTGCCGGCTGGTTTTAAAGGCCCGGGTTTTGCGCAGCAATCAAACTCGTTATTAAACAATTTGCCTGCAGCTGCCCGGCAAACAAATTCAAATGCTGTTGCCGGCTACTTTCAATCAACCGGGAGTACTAATAACTATGCTAAGCTTACCTATGCGCGAAAACTTACCGATAAGGAATACACGCTGCATCCGCAGCTGGGTTATATCTCACTTAATTATCCTTTAAATAATGATGAGGTACTGGCAGTAGCGTACCAATATACCATTAATGGCGTACAGTACCAGGTGGGGGAGTTTAGCAGCGACGTTGCGGTTGACCCTAATACACCAAAGGTGTTGTTTGTAAAGTTATTGAAGAATGAGTTGCTTAAAACCAATTTGCCATCCTGGGATCTGATGATGAAAAACATCTATTCGTTGGGTGCATTCCAGATAGCGCCAACCAATTTTAAATTAACCGTTACCAGGCTTGATGATAAATCGGGCATCGAAAAAACGGTGATGGAAGAGGGTGCAAATATCAAGGGCAAACTATGGCTGCAGGTTACCAGCCTTGATAACCTTAACCAGCAAAGCGATAAACACCCCGACGGTTATTTCGATTTTTTGGAAGGCGTAACCATCGATTCGCAAAACGGGCGGATTGTTTTTCCAACAATAGAGCCTTTCGGCTCTGATCTGGCTGCTAAGTTCACAGCCGGAGAGGCCGATCTGGCAAAGCGATATGTTTATCAGCCTTTATATGATTCAACCAAAGCCATAGCGCAGCAGTATTTTCCGGCCCTTAACAGGTATGTAATAAAGGGTACCTATACCTCAACGGGAGGATCGGAATACCAGCTGAATGCGGTAAACATTCCGCAGGGATCGGTAACTGTAACCGCCGGTCAGCTTAAACTGACAGAAGCCACCGATTATACTATTGATTATAATGCCGGGCGGATAAGGATACTTAACCAAGCCTTGCTATCGTCGGGCCAGCCCATCAGCGTAAAGCTGGAAAACAATGAGCTTTTTGGTGTACAGCAAAAATCGTTATATGGCTCGAGGTTTGATTATCATGTAAATGATAAACTGGCATTAGGCGGAACCCTTATGCACCTTACCGAGCAGCCTATTACCCAAAATGAAATTGCCGGTGAAGAATCTATTTCAAACACCATCTGGGGGTTTGACGCCAACTACAGTTCGGATTCAAGGATGTTAACCCGGTTGGTTGACAAGATCCCATTTATCCATACCAAGGCCCCATCGTCGGTAACATTCTCGGGCGAGTTTGCCCAACTGTTGCCGGGTAGCCCCGGTGCGCTAAACTTTGCCGGTTCCAAAAACGGAACTTCGTACCTGGATGATTTTGAAAACAGTCAATCAATTATCGATATAAAGAGTGCCAATGCCTGGCAAATTTCGGGAACACCACAGTTATTCTCGGAGTCATCTGTGTTTAACGACCTGAGTTATGGCTACAACCGCGCCCGGCTGGCATTTTATAATATCGACCCCATATTTTACACCAATTCCGGTAATATTCCCATGTCCCGTGCCGATCTGTCAAACCATTACGCAAGGCAGGTACTGGAGCAAGAGGTATTTCCATATAAGCAATCAAGCACAGGGCAGCCTTTAACGCTGGCTACGCTGAACATGGCTTTTTATCCAAACATACGCGGACCTTATAACTACGCGACCACTGGCTTTAATCCTGATGGTACATTGCAGAACCCTAAATCACGCTGGGGCGGTATGTTCAGGAAACTGGAGACCAACGATTTTGCATCGTTAAACGTATCGTACATCGAGTTTTGGGTACTCGATCCTTTTATATATAAACCAAATTCGGCCGGTGGGGATCTGTATTTTAACCTTGGCAGTATATCTGAAGATATATTGAAGGATGGCCGTAAAAGTTTAGAGAACAGCTTGCCGGTAAACGGCGATGTGACACAGGTAGACGAGACCAACTGGGGCAGAGTATCAAAACTGCAGCCGGTTATTAACGCGTTTGATAATAATCCAAGTTCACGCAAGTTGCAAGACGTTGGTTTGGATGGCTTGAATGATGCTGATGAGCAAACCAAATTTGCCCCAGTAGTAACGCAGGTTAAGGGCCAGTTGAGCGGTCAGGCTGCAACCAGTTTTGCTAATGACCCATCATCTGATGATTACCAGTATTACCAGGGTAYGGCCCTTGACCAGGCAAGATTAGGGATCCTTGACCGGTATAGCAAATACAACGGTACCGATGGCAACTCAAAAACATCAGAACAATCACAAGCCGAACTGGGTATCCAGAACTCGGCATCAACCTCCTTGCCCGATGGGGAAGATATCAACCGGGATAACAACATGAGCCAGGAAGATTCATACTTTCAGTACAAGGTATCTATCCGGCCGGGAGACATGGTGGTTGGGCAGAATAACATCAGCGATAAGGTGACAGCTACGGTAAAGCTGCCTAATGGAACCACACAATCGGTAAACTGGTACCAGTTTAGGATCCCGATAAACGATTACCAAAGTAAGGTAGGTAATATTGAAGATTTTAAAGCTATTCGTTTTATGCGGATGTTCATGACCAATTTTGCCGATACAGCTATATTACGTTTTGCTACACTGGAGCTGGTACGTGGCGAGTGGCGTGCCTTTAATACCGAAAAGAACCCGCTAAACGTAATTGCAGATCCTTCAATGAGTAACCCGCCGATAGATAATTCAACGCTTGATGTACAGGCAGTAAATATTGAGGAAAATGGCAACCGTACACCTATACCCTACGTGGTACCACCAGGCATTCAGCGCCAGCGTAATTATAATAACCTGCAAACCAATACCAAGCTTAACGAACAATCATTATCGTTGAATGTAAAAAGCTTGCGGGATGGCTATTCAAGGGCCGCTTTCCGTACTTTTTTTAACGATCTGCGTAAATACAAACGCGTACAAATGTTTGTACATGCCGAAGGCGATCTGTTAAAGGATAATGACCTTAACGCGTTTTTGCGTTTAGGTACTGATTACCAGGATAATTATTACGAGTACGAGGCCCCCCTGAAAATTACGCAACCCGGCACCCGCGACCCTGATGCCATATGGCCTGATGCCAATGCCATTGACCTGGAACTGGGCCTGCTTACCAGGGCAAAGCTTAAGCGAAACCACTCGAATGTTGCCTATAACCAGGTTTTTAAATATACCGAAGGCAACCAGGTAGTTTATTTAAAAGGCCAACCCGACTTGAGCCGCTTGCGTACCATTATGGTTGGTGTGCGCAACCCGTTGAAAAGCGACCAAGCATCGGCCGTAGATGATGGGTTGGATAAAACAGGTACCGTTTGGTTTGATGAGCTTCGCTTAACCGATTTTGACCAGCGAGGGGGCTGGGCGGCAACTGCGAGGCTTGACACCAAGTTGGCCGATTTTGCTGATGTTACGGTATCGGGCAGTAAAACTACGATAGGTTTTGGTACGCTGGATTCCAGGCTGAACGACAGGAGCCAAAGTGATGACCAGATATATGACATATCGGCCACTGCAGAACTGGGTAAGTTTTTCCCTGATAAAAGCGGCATCCATATCCCGGCATATATCAATGTGTCATCGCAAAAAAGCATGCCACAATATGATCCTGGCTCGCCGGATATTGAACTAAAGCAATCACTTGCAGCCGCCACAAGCACTAAGGAGCGGGACTCGATAAAAAATGTGGCTGTTGATTATACCATGCGCAARAGCTTCAACTTTACCAATGTGCACAAGGCCAAAACGAATCCAAATTCACCAAACCGCATCTGGGATGTAGAAAACCTGAACGCCAGCTATGCCTATACCGAGTTTCTGCACCACGATTTTACCACCCAAAATGACGTCCAAAAGTCATACCGTTTTACACTGGCTTATAATTATACTAATACGCCCAAATATTACAGCCCTTTTGCAAAAATCATCAAGAGTAATTTATTGGCGCTGGCGCGTGATATTAACTTTAGCATACTGCCATCAAGGTTAAACTTTAGTATTAATTTTGATCGTTTTTATTCGGAAAATACCCTGCGGGATAACGACCCTAATAACTTTATCCCCATACCAACAACAACTTTTAACAAATACTTTAACATTACCAGGGTTTATGGAATAGGGTGGAATTTATCAAAATCATTACAGCTGGATATTGATGCCACAAACTTAGCGGTAGTTGATGAACCTGCCGGGCGCATTAACGGATTAAAACGCGATACACTTTGGGACAACCTTAAAAAACTGGGGCGTACCACTAATTACAACCATACCATTAACCTGAATTATACACTGCCTATCAGTAAAATTCCGGGGCTCGACTGGACATCGGTTGTTACCCGTTACAGTACGCATTTTAACTGGCAAACCCAACCGTTGTTTGCCATAAATGACCCATCGTACGACGTAGGTAATAGCATAAGTAATTTGCGGGAAATACAGGTGAACCCAACTTTTAACATGGTTTCGCTATATAATAAATTTCCTTTTATCCGCAAGGCTGGTAATCCCAACGCGCCCGGGGGACTAAGTAAAATTTTAATCGGACTTTTAACCAGTGTTAAAAATCTTAGCGCAACCTATTCGCGAAAGGAGGGTACATATATACCCGGGTACCTGCCGCAATCAGGTTTTTTTGGCCAGAATAGCGATTATAATGCGCCAGGCATAGGATTTTTGTTAGGCAGTCAAACCGATATTCGGGCTAAAGCCGTGGCGAATGGCTGGATCACTACAGATACACTGCAAAACCAATTGTATACTACCTCGCTTAACGAGGATATGCATTTCAGGGGAATAATAGAACCATTTAAAGATTTGCGTATTGAATTGATAGCATTTAAAACACAGGATCATAATTATCAATCGAACTTTAAATACCTGGCTGCCACCAATAGTATCCAAACATTAAGCCCTGTAACTACGGGCAACTACAGCATCTCGTTTTTAACCATCGGTACAGCATTCAAAAAAACAACAGGGGTTAATAATACGTCGCCACTGTTTGAGCAATTACTGACTAACCGCACCATTTTATCGCAAAGGCTGGCTGCTCAAAATCCCAACTCGACGCACCTGGTAGATTCTGCCGGGTTTGTGGATGGATACGGCCAGAATTCACAGAACGTATTAGTACCTGCATTTTTAGCCGCCTATACCGGTAAAAAAGCAACAAAGAGTAGTACTTCACCGTTTCCTAAAATACCTATCCCCAACTGGGATATCAGGTATAACGGCTTAGCTAAAATTCCATTCTTTGCCGATATTTTTGATTCCTTTGACTTAAGCCATGGTTACCGTTCATCTTACAATGTAAGCGGCTTTACTACCCTGCTACAATACCAGGAAGCCGCCGGCGCCAGTAGCGCGCGCGATTTAAACAACAACTTTTTACCACTGTACCAGTTTTCGCAGGTTACTATATTTGAGCAGTTTGTTCCGTTACTGGGAGCGAGTGCAAGGTTCAAAAACAGCATGACTGCCAATATGGAGTATCGCCAAAGCCGTACACTTAGTTTAAGTTTGCTCAACAGCCAGCTGGCGCAGCAAAACGAGCGGATAATTGTTTTTGGTTTTGGTTATCATACCAAAAACTTCCACTTCCCGTTTGGTTTGTTTGCAGGCGGTAGCCCTAAGGATGTTAATTTTAAGCTTGATTTTTCGCTGCGGGATAATAAAACCCTTATTTACCGTGCCGATGTGGAAGCCGCAGAAATATCATCGGGTGCGCAAAATATTACGGTAAGGCCATCCATTGATTATGTGATAAACCAACGTTTTAACCTCAACCTGTTTTACGATTCAAACCTTACCAGACCTTATACATCGCAAACGTTTAACACTGCATTTACCAATTTTGGTATCAACCTGAAACTGTTACTACAATAGTATCAGAAGATTGGGCAGTTTGAAGATTTAAAAATAGTCACCATCTAATAATTTTAAATTCCCTTCAATTCCCTGGCGGCTTTTTTCTCGGCTTTCCGTTTCTTGCGTTCAGCCTTTTTAATGAGTCTTTCATGTTTGTTTTTGTTGTGCTCTGCTATTCTTTCATTGGTCGCTCTCTGCGTTTTTTCATCAAGTCCCACAGCTGGTTTTATCCCATCGAGTAATGTTCTCCATAAGGTTTTAAAGAAGGGAGAGTCTTTTGGTCGGCGGTAGTTAACATAAGTAGTTCTTGGCGCCTTCCATATATCATCAGGGTTGTTGTGTTTTATTACAAACAGGTTAGCAAATATCGACATTAACGCTTGTTTTTTTAATTGGTTGTTGGCGGTATCAGCCTTTAAAAGGGATATTTTAAGGTTATTATACAGTAAAGTTACATTGCCCTTAAATGCTTTACTATTAGCCTGGATGTCAAAACTGAATTGCCTGATATCGCCCGATGTGATCTTAACCATAGCCAGGGGGACCGAGGCCTGGTTAATTTTATTTGCATCCATAGGGCCTAAAACGCCCTTATAGCTAAATGCTGCATCTTTATCKGTTAAGTTAAACATAAACTGTACATCGAGCCGGCCACGGTTCATGAAATAGGTGCTTAGTTTTGCTGCAGTAAAATTATTTTTTTCAATAACTTTTTCATTAGTGGTTATGTTATAGAAATAGCCGCTGGTATTGTTAAAGCTAACCGTGCCTGTTTTTTTTGAATCATTATTAAATTCCGAATACTCAACATTTATATGGCTTAAACGTGCTGTATCAATACTCAGATCTGCATTTGTTGTGCGGATTATCATATTAGGGAAGGTGCTTATTTTATCAGGAGCGGGTCTTTTTTGTTTATTTGGATTGCCAAACACCCTTAAAGTACCGCCGTTCAGTTCCAGGCTGGATGCTCTTAATACCCGGTATTTGTGGTATCTTAAAAAATCGAAATTATTGAGTCTTAGTGAATCCAGGCCTAAGGTAAAGCGGTCGCTGCGACTTTTGTTGAAGAAAATGTTTGTTTTTGCAGGTTCAAGCTGTAGTCCCTGAATATTTAACCTGGATGTTTGGGTAGATAACCTGAGGTACTTTATTTTATAATCATAAAGCCCGTTTGATGTTTTACCATTATAATTATTTAGTTCGATAATTATATCTTTACAATTCAATAGCCGGCTTTTGTCGGTTTGTGTAGCCGAATCAATGAGTAGGTCTGTAGCGCTCAGGTTCATTTCCTTAAGCTCAGATATAACGACTTTGTTACCTGAGTAATCCTCATATTTAAATTTTACATCATTAAAATAGATGTGCTCAACCTGGATGGAGTGCAGACTTCCGGATATTTTTTGCCACGCCGTTTGGTGGTCTTTATCAATAGTGTCTTTTGTATGGTTAAGCTGATAGCTGATATTAAGTTCAGGCTGGTTTAAAATTATTTTACTGATTTTTAATTTATGCCCAAAATAGTAGCTAAATGGGTGTACATGCAATAAAATAAGTCGCTTTACATGCAAAGTTACCAGGTTGTTAGGCGCCAGGTGTTGCCTCTTTTTACGGTTAAAAACCGCGGTATCGGGAGTGAGGCTGATATTATAAATGGTTACTTTTCCTTCTAATAAATGCAGTTCGGCATCAGAAAAATCAGCCCGGTACAAGCTGTCGCTACCGGCTAAAACTGCTTCACGTACCTTATTGGCTAAAATGGGCGACAAATACTGATTAAGAATTATAGCAATAAAGAAGATGATAGCAACCGGTATCAACACAAAATTAAATACTATTTTTTGCCACTTATGCTTTAAAAATTTAAGCTTCATGTATGGATGTTCCTTTTGTTTTGATGTATGGCCAGTGGCTTTATACGTATTGATTTAGAAATATAACAATATTTTTTTGATTTTGTTAAATACTGACAATATGTCATTCAGGTATTTAAATTTTGTGTATTTTTGCAAACTAATTTTTAATTAAATGATGGATTTGGTTATTCCGGATAAGGTACATGATGAGAGCAGGCAAGGTGAAGCTTTAGTTTTAGAGCAGCCGGTGACAGGTAAAAACAATGGCCGTAAACTTTATATTGAAAGTTATGGTTGTGCCATGAATTTTAGTGACAGTGAGATAGTTGCGTCAATACTAGCCGACCAGGGATTTGAAACAACTGCGGACCATACTATAGCTGATGTTATTTTTATAAATACCTGCTCCATTAGGGAAAATGCCGAGCAACGTGTGCGTAACCGCTTAAAGGAGTTTACCATTACCAAGGTGAAAAATCCGGGATTGGTAGTAGGCGTGCTGGGTTGTATGGCCGAGCGCCTGAAATCAAAATTTTTAGAAGAAGAAAAACTGGTTGATGTAGTAGTTGGCCCGGATGCATACCGCGATTTGCCTAATTTGATTGAGCAGGTTGATAGCGGCCAGAAAGCGGTAAATGTATTGCTATCCCGCGAGGAAACATATGCCGATATAAGCCCGGTGCGTTTAAATAGCAATGGTATTAACGCCTTTGTATCTATAATGCGCGGGTGCGATAACATGTGTTCGTTTTGCGTAGTGCCATTTACGCGGGGCCGCGAACGCAGTCGCGATCCACAATCAATAGTGGCGGAATGCGTTGATCTGTTTGATAAAGGTTATCGTGAAGTTACCTTGTTAGGACAGAATGTGGATTCATATAAATGGAAAAAGTCTCAACCTGCCTTCTCGAAAGGAGAGGGTGTTGAAGAAGCAAATGAAGTCCTCTCCTTGGGAGAGGATTTAGATGGGGCTCCTGTCACCAATTTTGCCAATCTGTTGGAGATGGTGGCCCTTATTAATCCCGACTTGCGTGTACGTTTTTCAACATCGCATCCTAAGGATATTACTGACGAGGTTTTGTATACCATTAATAAGTACGAAAACATTTGTAATTACATTCACCTGCCAGTACAATCTGGAAACAG
Source organism: Mucilaginibacter sp. P4_G9 (assembly GCF_056400985.1). Lineage (NCBI taxonomy): Bacteria > Pseudomonadati > Bacteroidota > Sphingobacteriia > Sphingobacteriales > Sphingobacteriaceae > Mucilaginibacter > Mucilaginibacter sp. P4_G9. The sequence continues at coordinate 25,213 of NZ_JBFUKF010000020.1, forward strand.
CCGCATACTGGATATGATGAACCGTACTTATGACCGTGCCTGGTATATGAATAGGATTGATGCAATTCGCAGTATTATTGGCGATTGTGCTATCTCTACTGATGTGATCACGGGTTTTTGTACCGAAACTGATGAGGAGCATAACGATACTGTAACCATGATGGATTATGTGAAATATGATTTTGCCTATATGTTTAAGTACAGCGAAAGACCTGGCACATTAGCGGCAAAACGTTATACCGATGATATTCCTGAAGAAGTAAAGCAACAACGTTTAACACAAATTGTAGCCAAACAGCAGGAATATTCATTTTATCGTATGCAGGCACGTATAGGTAAGGTAGAAAAAGTATTGATAGAGGGTTTCTCCAAAAAATCAAACAACGATTATTGTGGCCGCAGCGATCAAAACGCTATGGTAATATTCCCGGTTGGTGAAAATTATAAGCCGGGACAGTATGTTAATGTATTAATCGAGAGAAGTACATCGGCTACGTTGATAGGGAAAGTTATCCCCCAAATTCCTTGAAAGGAAGTTACGTCCTGATGCATATTCAGATAACGTGTTGTGGGGTTTAAATTAATTAAGGATATAAATAATTAACTAATTCCCCCTTTAGGGGGTTAGGGGGTATGGAAATACAAGAAATAAAACAACGCTTCGGGATCATTGGCAATTCGCCATTGCTTAACCGGGCTATAAATATCGCCAACCAGGTGGCGCCAACAGATATTTCTGTGCTTATTACCGGCGAAAGCGGGAGTGGTAAAGAAGTATTTTCGCATATTATACACCAGATGAGTCCGCGTAAGCATGGCCCATTCATTGCCGTGAACTGCGGAGCCATACCAGAAGGTACCATTGATTCGGAATTATTCGGGCACGAAAAAGGAGCATATACAGGCGCGGTTGGCGAACGTAAGGGGTATTTTGAAACTGTAAACGGTGGTACCATATTTTTAGATGAAATAGCCGAAATGCCTTTGGGCACCCAGGCACGCTTACTAAGGGTACTTGAGTCGGGCCAGTATATTAAGGTAGGTTCGTCAAAGGTCGAAAAAACAAACGTGCGGGTTATTGCAGCTACCAACGTTGATGTATACGAGGCAGTAAAAAGCGGCAAGTTCAGGGAGGATCTTTACTACCGCTTAAATACCGTGCCATTAAAGATTCCACCGTTACGGGAAAGAAAAGAAGATATCTACCTGCTTTTTAGAAAGTTTACATCAGATTTTACTGATAAATACCGCACACCTCCTATTCAATTAGATGATGAGGCTCAGCAAGTGTTAATTAATTACACATGGCCGGGTAACGTGAGGCAGCTTAAAAACATGGCCGAGCAACTGGCTGTATTGGAGCGCGACCGCATTATTACCGCCCCAACGCTGCTAACTTATATTCCACACGAAACAGGGAACCGCAACTTACCCATGCGTTTAGGCAATCAGGGCAAGGAGGATTTTTCTGAGCGCGATATTTTATATAAAGTGCTTTTTGATATGAAGCGCGATATGGTTGAATTGAAAAAGTTGGTGGCCGATATTATTGAGCATGGCGGCGTATCAACCAATTATGCCAGTCATTCTCAAACGCTTAACCAGTTGTACCGCGATATTGAGCTACCCGGAAATCCCGAAACGCAATTTACTTTACAGCAACCCGTTAATACAAATAATAGCGGCAGCAATAACAATAGCAGCGGTAACGATGCATACAATATAACCCACGAGGCCGAGGAGGTTGAAGAATCATTATCGCTGATTGAGAAAGAATCAGACCTGATACGTAAGGCATTAAAAAAACATAAGGGTAAACGCAAGCTGGCTGCCAATGAACTGGGTATATCCGAGCGAACATTATACAGGAAAATAAAAGAATTAAATTTATAGGTTGATGAAAAGGTTATCAGGGTTAATAATTTTTATAAGTTTACTATCATCATGCTATACGCTCAAGAACGTTTCAATACCGCCCGATCTGAAAACCATCAACATTCAGTTTTTTGAAAACAACGCGCCACTTGTGGTTAATAACCTGAGTCAAACGTTTACCGAAGCCCTGAAAGAGCGCATTCGTACCCAAAGCCCTTTAAGCCTGGTACGGGGCGAAGCCGACGCTACTTTGTCGGGGAGTATAATAGGTTATACTATTGCACCGGTATCAATTGAGGCCACTTCAAATAATGCCCCACCAATAGCTGGTGCAAACAGGTTAAGTATAACTGTAAAGGTGAAGTTTGTGTACGATAAGGACAAAAAGATTAACTTTGAGGAAAGCATGACAAGATTTGCCAATTATAAAGGGGATATTAATTCGCAGGAGCAGAACCTAATACAAGAAATTACCAAGCAGTTAACTGAAGATATTTATAACAAGGCCTTTTCTAATTGGTAGGCTTTTTGTAATTTCAACCACGTGGATCAATATTTAAATAACAGGCAAAACGAAGTATTATGGGAGTTACTGGCCAATCCTGCTGATAGCGGCCGGTTGCATAACTATGACTTGCAACAATTGGTTGATGAATATCCACAAAGCGGGATACTTAGGGCCATGCTTGCTCACGCAGGTAATGGCAGCGATTTGAAGCATGCTGCCGTTTATTTTAACCCTGGCTTATTGCATAAGCTAATTAATAATCCCGAAAGCTTGGCTTTAGTTTCTGCTGAGCAAATAGCAGGTCAAAAAAATAACCCCCAGCCTGGTTATTTGCAGGATGCAACTATCAAAGAAAACGAAAACTATTTTAATATAGGTACCGCGACTGATACCGAGCCTGGAGAAGTTATAAATGAACCGGCAAGCCAATTTGAGGCGCCAACCGAAGAGGATAAAGACGAACCGGAAGGAGGCTACCACGATTACATTGAAACCGAGCTATTCCCGCCTGTACCCGCAGAGGAGACCTACGTAACTGCTGAGGAGCCCGGAGTGGTTATCAATGATATAAAAGTTGATGATGAAATATTTTCGCCCATAATAGAAGATACCCCTGATGAACAACCTGGAACAGCTGTAACCCCCAATGGTGATGGTATTGAGGATGAAGTGTTTGACGAAATTGTAGGTATTGAAAATATAAGCTTCGTAGGCCATCCCTCAGAAGCTAAGGCTGAAGAGCCGGTTGTGGATAAAACCGCTGGCAGTGAATCAAAGAAGAATAATGGGGATATCAATTTCGAAACAGAAAAATGGATCATAGGCAGCATTGCGGCTACCGATTATTTTATGTTTGATAATTCGATAGCGGATCAAAAAGGTAGTGATAAGCCAATAAGGGAAAACCAGGCTGCTGTTACCAATGTGCCCGTACCGGTTACTTCTAAAACCGAAGATATTGCACAGGATGCTGAAGCTGTATCAAAGTATAACGATGAAAAAATGCCTTATACCTTTATGTGGTGGCTTGATAAAACACGTAAAGAGTATGCGGCAACTTATCAGCCCTATGCAACGCCGGCGCCACAGGTTAAGCAACCGGCAATAGCGGCAGAGGAGAAGCAGAAACAGGCAGCCGACGAGTTGCAGCAACAATACTTTGAAAATATTTTTCATGATAAATCGCTGCTGGATCTTGAAAATGCACCTATACCCGATGCGCCGGAAGTAAAACGCAAAGAAGATATCATTATTGAAAAATTTATAAAAGAAGAGCCGCAGATACGACCGCCTTCTATAAATAAGCTGGATAACGAAAATAAAGCTAAAAAGAGCTCGGAAGATAAAAACGAACTGGTGAGCGAAACACTGGCCCAGATTTATTCAGATCAGATGCTATATCACAAAGCAATTACTACTTATAGAAAATTGATATTGAAATTCCCGGAAAAAAGCCGTTACTTTGCCCTCCAAATTGAACAGTTAGAAAAGAAAACTAATTAATATAAAATAAAGAAATGATCCTTTTAATTATCCTTACCATTATTGTATGTGCTCTTTTAGGGCTTATCGTAC
>NZ_JBFUKF010000021.1:0-28796 GCF_056400985.1 Mucilaginibacter sp. P4_G9
GTCCAAAACTTCTTCAATAGCTTCAACCGGCAGCTCTTTTCTTGCATCCAATATCATGATCTTTATCCGCGAACGGTTTTCGAAAGTAAGGGCGGGGTGATTTAATCTTTTACCTTCATTAAAACCTATAAATGGTTGCTGCAGTTTTTTATGTGTCCAGATATAACAAAACATTTTGCCTTTATATAAAAAGAACGGCATGTTGTATTTCCAGGCATGGGTGACGTTTTCATTACGCTTTAATATAAGGTTACGTAACGCCAGGAAACAACTTTTAAGCGGCTCATCCAGTTGCAGGTAAAAATTATCAAGCGCTGTTGGCATAAAAATACTTATTTCTTTTTTGATGCTGCTTTTACGGGAATCTCGCGCACATATGCTGCAGCACTGAGGGCAAATTCCTTCCATCGATCCTGGTAGGCAAAAGGGATCTGGATCCACTCTTTCATTGGCCTGCCGTCCATCGGGTCGAAAAGCCGGGTACCATCCAAACTTAAGGCTTCATCGCGTACTTCGCCACTAAGTTTTACAACCAGGAAATCATGCCAAAACATGGCCGCCGCTTTTTCATTGGGCGTTTTAAAACATAAGGTGCCAAACATCTTGCCAGGTTCCACATCGGGTATTTGCCCGGTAAGTTCATGAAAGTATTTTTCTGCTTCGGTCATAAAATGGCCCCTCCGGTTAGCTTAAATTCGTTTAGGTTCATTTGTTAACTCTATGATAGGCGTATAGGATAAAACTAATTCTTTATTTCGAAATTCGGATTTGAGATTTCAATTTTTTTAGTTTTTATACCTGGAACGAAATATCAATTTAAAGTAACTCCCAATAGGAGATTCCGATTTCAACATATACAACCAGGCATTGCCCTTTGTTGGGTAAAGCAGTAGGGGATGCCTGATGAGAAGCTCAGATTTGCTTTGGCATAGCGAAGCATCTCCTATTACCGGACATGCATATCCAATATGCATAGCTCAAGAATAGATATTTCGATGCACTGTCATTGGTAAGTATATAACTTTTTGATTGTCAGTGCTTAAAAATGTAATTTTCAATACGATTATTTGCAGGCAAATAAAGTTTACCCGGGAGGGTAAAGTAAAAAAGAAAATTTATAAACTACACATGCTCAATATCACCAGCTTTTAACAAACATCCCTGCACCGTACCTACAATATCAATAAGGTCAAATGGTTTGGCAACAAATGCATCGGAACCGTAGCTTCCCAACGACTCCAATACACGTGGATAAGCCGAAACCATCACCACGGGAATATGGGCTGTTACCGGGTTGGTTTTAAGCATGTGGCAAAGTTCGCCTCCATTTATACCGAAAAGGATATAATCAAGTATCACCAGGTCGGCATTAAACTCCATGGCAGCTTTACAGATATCGTTGGTGTAGTTAAGCGTTTCAACTTCGTAGCCTTCCATTTCCAGCACGTCTCTCATCAGCTCAAGGATATCTTCGCTATCATCAAGTATCAAGATCTTTTTAGACATAACATTTATATAATTGGTACACATTATAACGTTTTGCCTGTGCCATTTGTTTCTTTTCCTTTAATTTTTCTTGTAATTTTTGAGTTACAGCTATAGAAGTTTAAGTCCGGTTACCATTGCATTTACGGTTTTTAAAACCTCATCAAGGCTGGCGGGGGTGTTGGTTACCTTGGCTATCATTATCCCGCCCTCAATCAGGGCTATCATGGATAATGCGGTGCCGCTTACGTCTGCATCACCTTTAAACTCCCCGGCTTCAATACCGGCCTGTACCAGGTTTTCAATTGATTTTTTCCAGCGCAGAACAGCGTTGGCGGCTTTGTCTTTCAACAAAGGGTTTGTATCATCGGCATCAACTGCCGTATTTAAAATGGGGCAGCCGCCGGCAGGGAAGCTTGCCCTGGTAAAGCTGTGATAAACCTGCGCATAAACAAGCAGTTTTTCATAGTAGGTACTGGCTTTTTGAATCCGCTCCTGTACCTGTTTTCTTATTTTGCCCGAATTATAGTCAAAAGCTGCTGCTGCAACTTCCTCTTTATTGGTAAAGTTACCATAAATACTGCCCTTGGTAAGGCCTGTAGCCCCGGTAAGATCAGACATGGAAGTGCCTGCATATCCTTTTTTATTAAAGATAGGGGCAGTAGTCTCTATAATAAACTGGCGGGTTCTTTCTGCCTTTGATAATTCCTTTTCCATACTACAAATATACCAACTGGTATTTGAATGTTATAGTTTTTGGGATACATGGGAGAATCGCGGGATTCCTTCGTTTTTAACTACGTTTGCGTTAATGATCGCTAACCAGCACCACCGGCCCAACCTGTTTTTTACGGTTGATCACCAGGAATAGCAGCGGCATAGCCAGCAAGAACAGTAAGCCCACAAATATGTACGCATCCATATAACTTAACAGGAACGATTGCCTGTCGATACCGTTGTTAACAACAGCCATGGCCTTATTGTGCGCATCAAAACCGGATGATCCCCTCCCCGAAAAATATTGTGTTAGGTTATGAATACGGGCGGTGGCCTGCGGGTTGTAAACGCTGATATCCGAGATAAGATCATTCCTGTGCGATCCAAATCTTTTGGCCACATAGGTGTTGATCATTGCTATCCCGAACGAGCCTCCCAACTGCCTCATCATATTATTTAATGCCGATCCCTGTGGAACATCCTTTGCATCGAGCCCCGAAACTGCCAGCGCCGTTAACGGAACGGTTAAAAATGCAAGCCCCATAGCTCTGAAGATCAGGATTGCGGCAAGATTGCCTGGCGTAGCTTCAAGATTGAGCCCGGCCATTTTATAGCTGAAGATCATAAACATGATAAATCCCGTGGTAATGATTATTAATGGCGATACACCTTTTTTTAGCAGTGTGGCCGAAAATAATAATCCAAAAATAGCCAGTATAGCGCCGGGTAATAAAGTAAGCCCGGTAATAGTAGGCGGGAACAGCAGCACACGCTGCGCCAGTACGGGTGTTAAAAAAACGGAGGTAAACATACCTACCCCGGTAACTGCGGTAAGGATAGCTGCAACTGCCAGCGATTTGCTTTTTAATACCCTTAAATCGATAACCGGGTTGGGTACCGTGAGCTCCCACCAGATGAATATAAGGATACTAAATACGGCGATGACCGATAAAGCGATAATATAGTTGGCCGCAAACCAATCGTCGGTTTCGCCGCGCTCCAATACCGTTTGCAGCGAACCTATGCCAACAACCAGCAGCACGATACCCCACCAGTCTACCGCTTTGGGTTCAACCTTTATTTCAGGTTCGGTAACAAGCAATATACTTGATATGGCTACAGCTATGCCAATAGGGATATTGATGTAAAAGATCCACGGCCATGAGTAATTCTCTGTAATAAAACCACCAAGAGTTGGCCCTATAGTGGGGCCTAAAAACACACCTACACCAAACAGCGCACTGGCTACCCCCGTACGGGCTTTGCCATAAACCTCGAACACTATAGCCTGCGATACCGACAACAAAGCTCCGCCGCCCATTCCCTGCAAAAAGCGAAACAGCACCAGCATCCAGATGTTGGATGCCAGGCCGCACATGGCCGAAAAGAAGGTGAAAGCGATGATAGAACCTATATAGTAATTACGGCGACCCAATTTGGTGGTTAAAAAACTGGTCATGGGTATTACAATAATGTTGGCAATAGCATATGCTGTAATTACCCAGGAAGTATCTTCCAGGGTTGAGCCAAGGTTACCGCTCATGTGCGATAGCGCTACGTTTACTATAGAGGTATCAATCAGTTCCATAATCGCGGCTGCGATAACGGTTATGATGAGGATGCTTTTTTTCATCGGAGGTTACTGTTTATTGCTATAAAATATACCGATAGGTATATTTTATAGCAAATTTTTTATTTGGATTATCTTGGCAGATTGATCACCCTTAAGGCCTCGTCGGGGTTTGACAGGTACAGCCTGTAAAAATCCTCGGTATTGGCTACCCTGATTTCGTAGGTGTTAGTTTCTAGGCCTGCAAAAAGCTCATCAGCAACCTGTGATGGAGGGATTCCGTTTTTTCCGCCTATTTCTGCAGAAAATTCGGTATCAACTAATGGAGGCATCAGCTCAAAAACCTTAACGCTGGTATCAGCCAATACTAATCTTAATGCGCGGGTGTAGGCATGTAAAGCGGCTTTGGTAGCGCCGTAAGTAGCCAGGCTGGTACTTGGTGCAAAGGCAACCACCGATGATACGTTCACTATGGCAGCTTCGTTTTGTTTTTTGAGCGATGGCAATAATTTTTCGTTAAGGCGGATGATAGACAGGTAATTGGTCAGCATTTCTTCGCCTGCTTTTTCAAAAGTATTGGTATCGGTAAGCAGGTTATTCAGGTTGGCTGCACCGGCATTGTTGATCACTATATTTAATTCGGGGAATTCTGCAGTTAGCCTGGTAACCAGTTTTTCTACGTCTTCGGCGTTAGAGATATCAGCATTAATAGCGGTTACATTTGTTAACTGCCTGGCTGCTTTTTGCAAACGTGCCTCATTGCGGCCAATAATGATTACGTGGTTATTTTTGGCTGATAGTTGTTTGGCTATCTCGAAACCTATACCGGCACTACCGCCGGTAATAAGTACGGTATTTTTTGAAGTTTTCATTTTAGTATATGTTGAGTGATTGAATTCAACAGTGCAAAAATATACCAATCGGTATATTTTTACAATAGGAAAAATTCATCTGTATGTCATGTTGTAGCGGAGTTTTAAATTTAGGTTATGCTATGAGCTTTTTAAAGCTGCAAAACAGGAAGTTTTGCGTAGTTCCAAAGGGAGTGACATGGTCTTCAGTAAGACACTTTACCTTTTTAAAATATTTATTGAATTGGTTTTGCAATTGCAGTTCCGAGTATTGTTTGATGGGTAAGCCGCTGCATTTTTCAGGTCCTTTTTTTGAAAACGTACCCATCACTATGTAATTGCTAACTGCGGTAGATACTATATTTAAATAATGGGCAATCTGGTTTTCCTGGGTTAAGAAGTGAAAGGCTGCCCTGTCATGCCAAAGGGCATAGGTTTCGTCAGGCTTAAAATCGGTAATGTCGCAAACTATCCAGGTAACCTGTTTGCTTTTATCGCCCAGCCTGGTTTTTACTTTTGCTAATGCTGTTTCAGATATATCTAAAACGGTAATATTTGTAAATCCCTCCTGCAGCAGGTAATCAACCAACAAACTGTCACCACCTCCAATATCAATGATCTTATCAGTTTTTGCTAAATCGAAGCTATGAATAAAATTAAGCGAGGTTTGCGGAACGGACTGTGTCCAGCTTAACTGGTCGGGGTTTTTAGTTTTATATACCTGCTCCCAATGCTGTTTTTGACTTTCTTCCATTAGTAATTATGGCTCATCTTCTAAAAATTAAAATTGCAGATAAATCCTTACAAGATGAAAAGCTATTTGATAAAGTTGTTATGCCTTTTTTGAACCTTATTTCTACTCCGCCTTTAAGGGAAGGTTAATTGGGCCAAAAAAAGCCTGCCGTCAATCAAACAGCAGGCTCAATCAAAAATATAACCAGATAATAAAGGGGCTATGGAAGTATAAATACCGACAAACTCCGTGGGCCATGCGCGCCGATGACCAGGGATTGCTCAATATCGGCCGTTTTTGACGGACCGGCGATGAACGCTCCATAACCGTAACCGGCATTGCCAATGGTTGCATAAGCCTGGGCCATAGTGGGTACAAGATTGGTTTTGCTGATCACTATGGCCAGGTGCTGGGCTATGAACGGCAATACCCTCACCGTCATTTGTTCTTCGGTTAACCAGAGTGCGCCATTTTCGGCAACACCGAGGTTTGACGCCAGGATGCAAAGCTCCACATCGGCAAAGCTGTGGGATAGCTCGTGTTTAACATCATCCACAAAAGTATAGCTGTCCAGTTCGCGGATGCCCGATATGATCTTCACGCCTGGTTTAAACTCTTTTTGCAGAATGGCTTTGATGGCTTCAAAGCCGGTTACTTCATAAACAAAGCTGCCTCCGGCGCTCCCAACAGTTGTGTATCGCTCAACTAAATCATCATCTGTGGTTGTTAACGAACTTAGTATTTCAAGGTCGGGCAGTTCGGCATGACTAAACTGGTTGGCTTTTACGGCCGCTAATATTTTTTCCCTGCTCATTTCTTTTGATCCTTTCTTTTGGCATACCATTCGCCAAATGATTGTTCGGGCGCTTTGGGCATTTCGCGGTGTTTGTACCATGGGTTTGCACTGTTATTAACTGCGAATGGTGCGTGTTTAAATGTCCACCTACCCATTTTGCCGGCTGCCCGGTATAAGGCAGGGGAGGCCAGCGTGAAAGCCATACCCTTCATAGCAAAGGTTTTGGCTTTTGGGGTGTAGCCCGCTTTTACAATCACCTGCCGCCATTTATATAGCTGGTCGTGAATGTCAATTTTAACCGGGCACACGTTACTGCACGATCCGCATAGGGTGGAGGCAAAGGGCAGGTCTGCATATTTTTCCATGTCGAGATTTGGGGCCAGGATGCTGCCTATCGGGCCGGCAACAGCGGTATGGTAACTATGGCCGCCGCTTTTGCGATAAACCGGGCAGGTGTTCATACAGGCACCACAACGGATACACTTTAACGAATTACGAAAATCCTCCCTGCCTAACTGAATGCTGCGCCCGTTATCTACTATCACAATATGAATCTCCTTACCATCCTGCGGTTTACTAAAATGGCTGGAGTAGGTAGTAATAGGCTGGCCGGTAGCGCTGCGGGTGAGCAGGCGTAAAAACACACCCAAATGCTTCCTTTCGGGGATGATCTTCTCCATCCCCATCGAAGCGATGTGGATTTCGGCAAGGTGGGCGCCCATATCGGCATTGCCCTCATTGGTGCAAATCACAATCTCGCCGGTTTCGGCAATGGCGAAATTTACACCGGTAAGGGCTGCACGGCGGGTTAAAAACACCTCGCGCAAATGCTGGCGGGCGGTTTCAGTCAGGATCTTAGGATCCGATTCGCCTTTGGCCGAGCCTAAATGCTCATGGAATATATCGCCTATTTCTTCTTTCTTTTTGTGGATGCAGGGTAGTACAATGTGGCTCGGCGGTTCACCAGCCAGCTGAACAATGCGCTCGCCCAGGTCCGAGTCTATCACATCAATGCCCTGTTGTAAAAGGTATTCGTTCAGGTGGCATTCTTCGGTGAGCATGGATTTGCTCTTAACCATTCGGTTGATGCCCTTGTCGCTTAGTAACTTATGAATGATTTGGTTATGTTCTTCGGCATTGGCCGCCCAATGTACAACAACACCGTTTTTGATGGCATTGGCTTCAAACTGCTCCAGGTAGGTACTTAAGTTTGATAGTACATTGTTTTTGATCTGCGAGGCGGTTTCGCGCAGCAATTCCCATTCGGGCAGTTTATGTGCGGCTATGTCCCTTTTTGCGCGTACCCACCACAGGGTTTCGTCGTGCCAGTCAACACGGGGTTCATCGCGGTTAAATATGGCGGCTAATTGAGGGTGATCTTTTGTCGCGGTGCTGCTCATTAGATGCTGTGGTTTAAAATTTCGGCAACATGAATTACTTTAACATCGCTGTTTTGGCGGCGCAAAATGCCTTCCATATGCATCAGGCAGCTTAAATCGGCCGAGGTGATGTACTGCGCGCCATGCTCAATATGATCGTCAACCCTATCTTTGCCCATTTTGGATGATACGGCTTCTTCAACCACGCAAAAGGTACCGCCAAAGCCGCAGCAATCGTCGGCCCGGTTTAGGGGCACAAGCTCCAGGCCTTTTACCATGTTAAGCAATTGCGCGGGTTTACTAAAGGCGGGGGCAACCAGCTCGGTCATTTGCGAGATGCGCAAACCGCGCAAACCGTGGCAGCTTTGGTGCATACCCACTTTATACGGGAAACTGGGTTCCAGGCTCTCTACCCTTAATATATCAACCAAAAACTCGGTTAGCTCAAAAACGCGTTTACGGATGTCAGCCGCCATATCTTCGTTTTCGTGGGAGTGCAGGTGCTCCTTAATATGCAGGGTGCAACTGCCCGACGGGCATACGATATAATCGTACCCCGAAAAATTATCGATGAACAAATTATTGCAGCCGCCGGTAAGGTGCTCATAGCCCGAGTTGGCCATAGGCTGCCCACAGCAGGTTTGGTTTTTTGGATAATGAACTTCGCAACCCAGTTTCTCCAGCAACTCCAAAGTGGCAATTGCAGCTTTAGGGTAAAACTGATCAACATAACAGGGTACAAATAAAGCTACCTTCATTTTATGTGCTTAATTGGTTAAGGCAATATTAACGCTTATGGTTTAAACAACTATCCCTGTGTATCTGCAAAGGTATAGTTGTATATTAAGGTATCGAAAATACAGATATACCGGGCAACAGTTATTCAGCTTTTTTTGCAAAAGGTTGAGGGGAATTAGCGTAAGGAAATTGAGGAATAATCCAGTAGGCCACGGGGAAATGAATAATTAAATAAAATACCCCGCGAGTTGAAATTTAGTAAGAGTATTTTATTTATTTTTTAATTTATTGTATTGATTTTGAGTGGAATAACATTTATTTATAAAATATTCTACTATTCCTATAGGATTTATATAAATAAAGTTTTATGTTTGCATCGTCATCACAGACAATCGTTCTTTATTTAACTTATCAAGAAAGACTGAGGGAAAGGCCCAAAGACGTCTTAGCAACCTATACATCCGCATAATGTAAAAGGTGCTAATTCCTGCTCCATTCAACGGAGAAAGATAATATACCATCTTCGCCCCCTGCCAATCTAATAAGTGATTTTATAGTTTTTTTAAGTCGCGTGACCGAGAGGATAGGTGGGGGTCTGCAAAACCCTAAACGGCAGTTCGAATCTGCCCGCGACATCAATTTTAGCTTAAAGCTAAAGGCATAAAGCACAAAGCTTTTTATCGTGTTATTTCAGGCTTTAAGCTTTCGGCTTTAAGCTCTCTTTTACAAATTCCCTATTGTATACCTTGTAGAAATCCTCAGATAGGGGTATTTTTTATTCACATCAGGATAATCGTGATAATTTCCCTCTAACCTAAAATAGCCGGATTCGGCAGCTATGGATAGGCCTTTGATGAACATATAGCTTACCTCGTTACTAAAGGTATGCAAAAAATAATGTGATTTATTGCCGTTTACGGTTACCATCCAGCCGCCCCGGTAATTTGCACTGTACGAAAATCTATCTAATAGCTTAATTGTTCCGCCCCCGTTTATGGAGAAGCCTGGTCCGTAATCATAGTTACGGCTATTGTATATGTATGGGTCGGGTACGGCGGCTAAAAGGATGGGACCGGCGCCCAGACTGCCGTTGATCTTTATGCCATGTGTTAGTTTAAGTTCGGAGAATAAGTTGAATTTTACACTTTGCGCCCCGTAAAAAAATGCCTGGTTGCGGATGTAATCATAGTTTGCTGATAATATCACCAGGTTTTCCATTTTATCCTGGTCAATTAAAGAAATATCCCAGCCGGTAAGTGAGCCATAAACACTAATCACATTAACCGAGCTGCTATCATCCTTGCCAAATTCGGCAGTTATGGAAATGTTGCTGAATGGTTTCCTGAAGCCCTCATTGGGTACGCCGTACAATAACGCTGCCCTGCCAAACCAGCCAAAGCGACCATGCTCAAAGGGACTTACCGACTGGGAATTAACTATACGTCCTCCAAAATCAAACTCAGCACCTACTTTGGACGAATCCCGCTCGGTAGTATTGCCATAAATCTTGCCCCACCGGCCATCCAGCAGGCGGTTAAAGCCGTTCATTGGGTTCACAATTAAACCTGCTACTTCACTTACCTGCCTTTTAATCCCCCGCTGCCGGTTATTAATAATCCGGTTGGATAAACGGTAAGTCATTTCGCCCAGTACAATGCCACCAAAACTGGTATTTATAAAATCATTCGGCGCTGGCGCCTGGTTTTCGGCAAAGGTTTCCCAGAGGTAGCTACCTGCCATGGTTGCAGGTACAGATTGCCAGAAACTAAAGCCATTACTACGGAAAGCACTGTAAAACAAGCTGCCATGGTAGGGATGACCAAACTGGTTGGTTTGAAAAGGGTCGTTATCATATTCCCAGCTGCCGGGGTTAAGGTTGTGGCTTACGCTTTTCCAGTTGATGCGGGCATAGTCCTTATTGGCAACATAACGGTCAAAAATCCAGGGTGTAATTTCGGCAATGCCTAATTCAAATGCGGCGCGGCCAAATCTTCTTTTAACTGTAGTATCCCGTATGTCCCTATTGTAGCGAATTTTTACCTCAGGTTTTTGATCAAAAATGTTGTTTTGGGCAAACAGCGGAGTAAAAGCACAGGAAAATATAAATACAAGAATAGAAAGTACTGATGAAGATTTTTGGAACCGGTAACGATTAACTAATCTCATATGCTGGATATAGGAGGCAAAAAACTATTATCCAAAAGCACCGAAGAAGGGAAATTGTTTTGGAGAATACTGGTTTAAAGACAAATATTGGTATGTACTAACTTTTGCGGGGCCATTTCCCGCTTTGTCGTTCGTCAAAAGTAAAAGGTTCGGTTTTTTCTATGCTGATATTTACAGCATCAGGATGGAGAGGGTTTATCAGCACATTTTGTGCAAGCGGATCAATAACGCTTGGTATAAATAATAAAGGTGTAGTTTTTGCTAAAAGCCATGCATTCCCTATTCTTTTTAATACTTCTGGGGCAGGATATCGTTTCCAGTCTGTGGGTAATTGTTCGGCAAGCAATAACTCGCTTTCCAAATTATCCGGGATAAATAAAGAAGCTATTTCCAGGTCATGGTGAATCTCATCCGGATGCATGTGAACCAATTTCTCGAGGATGCAGGTTGATGAATTTACGGAGGCGTATATAACGGGTAAATGATCGTGCCATCGGGCTGCCGATAACAAACCACCCTGGCCGCTTAAATCGTGTATATAGCGCTTACGCGCAATACGATATAAGGTCATGAATAAAAACCGTACTCAATTTGTGACAGGGTATCATTAACCATGCGGAATCCTTCGGCAGTATCAAGCAGATCAAGCGGGACTGCACCGCCAAAGGCCATCTGTTCGCGCTGCAGCCATTTTTCAAATGTATCATGGTCGCCAAAAATGTCCAGGCCACGAACATAGATCCTGCTGAATTCATACAGGAAACCGGATTGCTCTGCAGAAAGGCGCTCGTTACTTTCATAACGATTTAATTGCCTGGTACTGATATGCAGAATTTGGGAAAGCTGATTACGCGAAACACAGGTTTTTTCCAATACCTGATTTACGGCCTCGCGGGGTAAACCATTACGTATGGCACTTATAATATCAAATTGATTTGAGCAATCCCAGCCGGCAGATAGCTTTTTAGGTATAAAAAACATGAATGCCTTACAGCTTTCAGAACTGCCGTAATCCAGTTTGTTTAAGTCCAGTGTTTTTGCTTTTTGCATGATGAGTGCCTTATGTCTTCAAATATAAAGACAAATGTCCTTAGATGCAAATATTTGGAGACCGGCCCAACTATAAATACGATAGCCCGTTATAACCGCCATGGATATAATATACCGGCTCAAAATTATATTCATCCGGGGCCAGTTCGCAGCTTACCTGCATGGTTGTAAAGGTTACATCGCCAAAAATATTGGCTATGGCGGTATCGGCGGCATCGCGACCGGTAGCAATTTTTATGAGGCCGTTTAGCGGCACCAGTTTGGTAGCATCAAAAAGGATCCATTTTCCGCCCAGGTAGGCCTCAAAACAGGCATGAAAGTCGGCAGGATATAAGTGATAGGCATAGCCTGTAAAATAGCGGGCGGGAATGGTTAAAGCACGACAAAGGGCAATACCAAGGTGAGCAAAATCGCGGCAAACGCCAATCTGCTCCGTAACCGTATCAAATGCCGATGTTTGCGAGTTACTGTACCCGCTTAAATACTGCACATTATTGTGGATCCAATCGGTAAGGGTAACTACCTTTTCAAACGGATTGGTGATGTGACCAAACAGGTTGTGCGATAGGCGGTATAATTTATCCGACTGGCAATAGCGGCTGGGGTTTAGATATGKCAGTACCGATGAATCCAATTGTGCTACAAATGTTTCCTGTTGCTGCGAGTGGTCGGTTAATTCATAMCAATTATCAACCAATGCTTTGTAGGTAACTTTAATGTTGCCCGGTTCATTAACCTCAAAACGCATCAGCCGGTTTTCGCCCTGGGCCGATATTATTTCCTCTATCTTAACATAAGGCTCAATCGTAAACTCTTCGTTTAATACGGTTTGATTAAGGGTGCGTAAAGCGTGTATGTTTAATATCAATGTGCCCGGCGACCGTACTACATATTCCATTTGGGTAAACACATCGAATTTCATTTGTTCAGCTTCCGGTTTTAATTTCCTCTAATTTGTTAAATGTAGCATCCATCCAGTCTTCAGAGATATGCTCCAGGGCCAGTTTTAGTTCTTCGGCCCATTGGGCAGATATGTATTCCAGGTCTTTCTTTTCGTAACGTTGCTGAATGATCTCAAAGCTATCCTTCTTGTAAAGGGCCACATCAATAGGGAAATCAACATTATTTGAACTGACCCTGGTTGAATCGAACGAAAGAAAACCTGTTTTTAGCGCCAGTTTCAAGCTGCTGTCTTCGGTAAGTATGCGGTTTAATATCGCTTTGCCATGGCCCGAGTTACCTATTACCACATAAGGTGCTCCCTGACCCAACTCAACCCAGTTGCCTTCGGGGTACAGTAAAAAAAGTTTGTGCTCGTCATCATCCTTTAGCTGGCCGCCAATAATGGTATTAAGGTCGAACCTAAAACCTGCTGCTTCCAATGATGCTTTATCCTCAGAGATCACACGTTTTACCTGTTCGCCAAAGGCATTTACAGCTTTGTACATTTTATTAAACTCTTTGGTTTCCAGCAGTTCGTTAAAATATACAATGGCTTTATCCCTTGCCGAGCGTAAGCCGCTCGTCATGATAAAAAGCGAAAAATGATCCTTTTGTTCAATGGTGATCTTCTTTTTTACAGTAGTATCTGTTCCCGAAGTTATGCGGGTATCGGCAATAGCCAGTAAACCTTCTTTAACCTTAATTCCGAGGCAATAAGTCATTTTAGTAAACCAGGATTTGTAAATAATTCCCGGTTACCAAAATAGGGAAAAGAATTTTATTAAGGCAAAGGATTTTTGGAGTAAGGTGCAATGCTTTTAAAGCAGTGGATTTTGATTGAAGCAATGAGCTTTCTGCTAATTGGCATTATACAACGCGAAGCAATGAGCCCCGCCCAACCCTCCCCGGAAGGGAGGGCTTTAAAACAACCTGAAGATCAGAAAGTATGTCCTGTTATTTAGTTGTTCATGAGGGCTATGCCGTTTATAGGGGGACTGCTTCTTGCTTTCTTTTATAAAATATAAAACACCGCCTGCCTTTGAGGTTGGTTACTTATCATGGCGTTAATATCCTCTGGCAGTTCATCCTTCATCATTTGTTTAAGATTGTTTTCAATAGTACGGCTGATAGCAGTTGTTGGCGTATCTGTAGGCATATTCTCAAACGGGTCCTGCAGGTGTATAGCCATTTTCTCTATCAGAAAAAAGGCTGATGAAATAGCTATCACCAATGGCACCTGGAATATACCAAAAAACTCGATGAGGCTAAATGGTAACAGCAGTACAAAAAACAATACCAACCAATGAATATACACGCTGTAGGTAGATGGGAAAACCGTATTCTTGATACGTTCGCAGCCTCCCATCGAGTTCATAAAGTTGGTTAATGAGGTATCCATTGCTACCTGCTGATATTCGTTTATCCAGCCAAGCTTGTATAAAGTGCGCAGGTCATGGCCCTGCAGTTCGTTTATAGCAAGTGGAATATGGTCCAGCTTTTTGATGTTTTTTACATCATCATCACTTAAATAACCTTCAAGGTTTTCTTTGGCATTTTGCCCGCGCAAATGGCAGCTTAGACTGTAGCACCAGGCAATTTGCCGCCTGATGATGCGTTCCTTTAAAGCACGTTTTTGTTCGCCATCATAGCTGCTGTCAACAAAAGTTAATACCTGCCGGGTAAACGTACGGCAATCATTAACTATTTTGCCCCATAATATACGGGCTTCCCACCAACGGTCGTAAGCCTGGTTTGAGCGAAAGGCCAGCAACAACGAGATAATGGTACCCAATATGGTTGATACCGTTAAGGGGATGGATACCGCTTTGAAATTATAATACTGATGGATAAAATATATTGTCGCCGAGTATACAGCAACCAGGATCAGTTCTTTTTTTATTTTGCCAAATACATAGCTTACCGGGATGTTTTCTTTTAGTAGCATAGGTGTAAATTTTAAAATGTTATTATTGATGTTCTGTTAACTCCGGCTCTTCTATCATAACGTCTGCAGGTATGCCGGAAACCTTTGGCAGCGCAATTACCTCAATGCCGCATTTTGATATCAATATTTGGGGAGCGATGCTGTTTTTAAAAAGCAATTGGTAATTGTCATGGGGCTTTACTATTGCATCCACTTCGTTAGCATCTAAAAAATTATTAAATACAGCTATAGTACTGCCGTAAAAAAAAGTTATAGCAATATGGTTAATAACGTGACTGTGCGTGGTTTCCAGCTCGGTGCACCTTTTATAAAAATTATCGGGGATATGCCTGTACTCCACACTGCGGCGCGACAGCATAAGCAGTTCGCTTAACGAGTCGGTAATTTTAAGCATGTGCACCAGTACAATATTTACCTTTTGAGGATAATATTGATGAACCAATGCCGGGATACTTTGAATTGATTGCTGGGTAAAATCGGTAGGGATTAATAACGTTTTCATGGTCATGCTGATTATTGGTGAAACTTGTATTGTTTTGTTTGATACAAGAGTAGCGGCCAATAATTAGGATGATTTAAGAAAGTTATTAGAATTTGATTAGAATTAGCTTGCCCGGGTCCTGTTCAAAGGAGGGGGATAAAAAAGCTACCTGTTTTACCTTAAAAAAGAATATGCAATTTAAAAGCTCTCTCCCTGGAGCGGGTTGGGTGAGCCTCACCCAACCGGTAAAAATACCTTAATCTCTGTGCCAACTCCAACCTCCGACCTGATGCCCAGGCTACCTTTATGCAGGCGGATAATGTTTAAGGTTAAAGGTAAACCAACGCCATGGCCTTCATAATCATGCGCGTTTGATGCCCTGAAGAAGGGCTCAAAAATATGCTGAAGCTCGGTTTTGGGGATGCCAATGCCCTGGTCGGTGATGGATACGATAAGCCTGTTTTTTTCTGATAGCAGGCCAACTGTTACCATGCGGTTATCGGAGTATTTACAGGCATTGCTGATGATATTGTTGATAGCCAGCCGAAGCAGGTTATTATTGCCTTTAACATAAAGCAGGTTTTCATCATCGGGCAAATTATCAAGATTGATAAATATATTGCTATCAGGGTTGATCCTTTTAACCGATTCGGAGGCGGTGAGCAAAAGTTCATCCATCCTTATGCTTTCCCAGTTTTGCCGTTTACCATCAAAGCCGGATTGTGCCAGGGTGAGCAGGCTATTCAGGATCTGGCCAAGTTTCTCTGATTCGGAGTATACGGTGTTTAAAATCTGGCGCTGCTGCGGATTTAGGTCCTGCTTATTTAAAGCCAGTTCAACCTCGGATGAGATGATGGTGAGCGGCGTTCTTAACTCGTGCGATGCGTTACTGACAAAATTATTTTGTGTTTCAAAGGCGGTTTCAAGACGGTTAAGCATATCGTTAAAAGTGAAGGATAACTCAGCAATTTCGTCTTTTCCGTTTAATTCATCCAGCCGGAAATGCAGGTTGTTTGCAGTAATGTTTTTTACATTATTAATGATGCGCCTTACCGGCTGAAAGGTATAAAAAGAAAAGATCTTCCCTATAAAGTAAACCAATACCATAGTTATCAGGAAGCCATAGATCAGGATCTTCTGCAGGTCTTTCAGCTCCTGGAAACCTGCCGGGTTTGATGCCGAAACAATTACAACATATTTTGAGCTGCCTTTTGTAAATACCGAGCCCGCGTAAAAAGTATTATTATCCCTAAACTTAGCCGAACCACTACTTAATATGCCTTGAACAAATTTATTATGGATATTACTGCCTGCCGGTATCCTTACCTTGTTGCTGTCGGCACTTAAAAAGTATTCTTTCTCCGAATCCAGCTTTTCAAGGTATTTATTGCGTACTTCCTGGTAGGCCTTGCTCCGGGCACCCGGGAAAAGGTTTACTTCGGCAGTAATATTTACGCGGGCTTGCAGTCGTTTATAAAAATCATCAAAGCTAAATTTATAAACGAGGTAAAAAATGGAGCCACTGAGCAGTATCAGTGTACCGCCCGATAACAGTAAGAACAGCAGGGTGATCTTACTTTGTATTTTCATCGGTATCGCCCTCTTTCATGATATACCCCATACCAAAAACGGTATGAATTAGTTTAGCTTCCCCGTTTTTTTCTAACTTTTTACGCAGGTAGTTTACATAAACATCAACCACGTTGGTTCCCATATTAAAATCAATATCCCAAACGTTTTCCAGGATCTGGATGCGCGACAATACCTTTTTTTGATTTTTTATAAAATACTCCAGCAGCCGGTATTCTGTAGCGGTAAGTTTTAATACTTCTTTGTCGCGGCGGGCAATTTTTGATTCGGTATCAACCTGCAGGTTATTTATAGTGAAAACATTGCCTGTTTGTATCTCGCCACCGCTACGGCGCAGTAGTGTGCGCAGGCGCGCGGCAAGCTCGGCAATTTTAAAAGGCTTCACCATATAATCGTCGGCCCCGCTATCAAGGCCGCCTACAATGTTTTCGGTTGAATCAAGCGCTGTAAGCATAATAATGGGGACAGATTTCTTTTGCTCCCTTATCCGTTTACATACTTGTATACCGTCCATGGCGGGTAGCATAACATCCAGGATAACCAGGTCGAAATCATTATCCAGTGCCATTTGTAAGCCTGTGATGCCGTTAGCTGCAACACTTACTTCAAACCCATATTCCATTAGGCCCCGTTTAATAACCGATACCATATTGGGTTCATCCTCAACTAATAATATACGCATAAAAACCCGGTTTTATTAATATTTCTTTAATTCTCAGAAGGCTATCCAAAAATAAAAAACTGATCGTCATTTACTTATGCAAGTAGTTGGCCGGCCTGTCACCCTGAGTAACCTTTATTTGCTTGCAAATAATCGCATTGAAAATGACATTTTTTCAATGCTGATAATCAGCAAGTTATAGACTTGTCAATGGCAGCCTGTCGAAGGGTCGCGCGCAGAGGCCTTCACCCGCTATGCTTCGACAGGCTCAGCATGACAGCCCTTTTTTAACAATCATTCTTCCTCTCACAACGAGAATCGTCTTTAAATTCATATTGATAATCAGCAATTTACAAACACGTCATTATAAAGCACGAAGCAATCCCAAACTATGCAGATCGGATTTGCAAAGCTGCTCTGTAAAGAGGGGATTGCTTCGTGCCTCGCAATGACGGTTTGTTTAGGTTGCCAAAGTAAAAAATAATCTTTTGATCCAGGATATTTATTGAAATATAAGCGGGTGATATCCGTCTCCCAGTTTTAGACTTTTAAAATTCGCCGGCTGGCAATTATGCAGAAAGGGGTTAATATTAAAAATGTACAGGTATTAAGTTTTCCCGGTTATATAGTTAACTATAACGCCCATAACTTCTTTGATATATAAGCTCCAGTTGTTTAGCGTATTTGCATCAGGCAGCAGGTCCCAGAAGGATAATGTGCCGGTTCCGGCAATGTAATTACATGGGTAAGCAATTACTTCAAGGCCCTTGCTTTTAAATATTTGCAATGACCGGCGCATGTGAAAGGCTGATGTTACCAGTATATAAGGCCCTTTCTGTTTGTTTTTAAGTAACAATGCTTTTGTTAACGATGCGTTTTCGAGCGTGTTGCGCGATTGGTTCTCTACCAGTATACAACTATCCGGGATCTGTAAATCCCTTAGCCGCCCTTTTACCCAATCGGCCTCCTTAAAGGCATTGGCAAAAAGGCGCCCGTTCCCTCCCGATATCACAAGCTTTTTTACTTTTCCGGTTCGTTGCAGCAAAACGCCCTGTATAAACCTATCGGCAGCCCAGTTAAATACGCCTTCATGCTTATTGTTTTCGCCAGAAAAGCCGCCCAATATAATAGCAGCACTATAGGTTTTGCCTGCATCCAGCTTTACGGGCGCTATGTCCCAGGCTTTCGCAAATAAGTTTAAAAATAATGGGGCCGAGAAAATCCAAAGTAACACAACTCCCCATAACAGTAAGTGACGCTTAACTTTGGGCTTTTTTGAAAACAAGGCTACAACCAATAAAACAAAAATGTATAGCAAGGGTAGAAGTAAAAATGCCAGTACTTTTGAGAGGATAAAAAACATAGTTGCAGTAAAAATAGTTAAAACATTAAACTTTTTACAAGGCTTTGTATCTTATGCGTGGTGAGGCGTAACAAACTGGCACCATCATTGTCATATACTTATAGTTAAATAATTAAAAATATGGGCTTTATCAAAATACTTGCCATTGGGGCAGCAGTTGCCTACGGCATAAATTATGTTACCAAAAAAGGACCAGACGGCAAGTCGATCATAGATAACCTGGTCGACGAAGCTCCTGAATGGATGGACCGCGCTAAAAAATATGGTGAACTTACTTTAGAACAAATAGCCGTACGGGCGCAAAACTTCAGGGATAATAACAGGTATTAAGTTCTAAGTCTTAAGCCCTAAGTCGAAAGTCTTAAGCTGGAAAATGGAATACAAAAGATTTAACTTAAGACTATAAACTTCTGACTTAAGACTCATTATTTTATGCAGAATATTCTTTTTTTTGGCGATAGCCTCACGGCAGGGTATGGTTTGCCTGATCATAAAAATGAATCATTCCCTGCCTTAATACAACAAAAAATAGATGCCGGGGGTCTGCCATACCATTGCATTAACGGCGGGCTCAGCGGCAATACTTCGGCCGGTGGCCTTATGCGGCTTGATTATTGGACGAACCGCCCTTTGCACATATTTGTGCTGGAGCTGGGCATTAATGATATCATCAGAGGTACACCACCCCAAACTACCACTAAAAACCTACAGCTAATTATTGATAAGGTAAAACTCAAATATCCCGGTATAAAGCTGGTAATAATGGGGATGGAGATTCCATTGTTTATTCCCGGCTCATTCGCGGTTGATTTTAAAGCAATTTTCAGAAGGCTGGCAGATGTTAACCGGATGACCTTTGTGCCTTTTTACCTGGAAGGCGTAGCCGGGAAAGCGCATCTTAATTTACCAGACAGGCTGCATCCCAATGCTGCAGGGTATAAGGTGATGGCAGATAATGTTTGGCCGATATTGAAGGAGTTGCTGTAGAATTGAATTCATAAAATTTACGCCCTTCCTCCGGCAAGACAGTACAGGACGCCCAAATAAAAATATCATTTTACATTGCCAACTGTATTTTGAAAGGCTACTTTCAGGAAATTGTTTTTCCAGGATTTTGCTAAAAGCTTTTACTACTTTTATAAACCGATATATCTTGCTCCCGTATGAAACAACCTTTATGTAGGCTCATGCTTTACATCGCCTTATTATTCAACAGTTTCTTAATAATTCAATCTGCTAAAGCCGCCGAACCGGCCAAAGCATCCGGCTTAAAGTGCGAATACCTCAGCAATCCCATTGGGATGGATGCCAAACATCCGCGTTTAACCTGGCTCATGGCTGATGCGCAGCAGGGCGCGGCTCAAACGGCTTACCAGCTTTTTGTGGGTACCGATTCTGTTGCGGTTGGCACAGGTAGAGGGGATAGCTGGGTAACAACTAAAGTAGCATCCCTGGCAAATCTAATCAGCTATAATGGGAAGGCTTTACAGCCGTTTACCAAATACTACTGGCGGGTGCAGTTATGGGACCAGGCCGGTAAAAAGCTAAGTTCATCCGCCATAGCCAGTTTTGAAACCGGCATGATGGAGATGCGTAACTGGAAAGGCTCCTGGATCAGCGATAATAAAGGCATCGCCGTAAACCCTGCACCATATTTCAGGCATACGTTTAAAACGGGCAAAATTATCAAATCGGCAAGGGCTTATATTGCGGTGGCCGGTTTGTATGAGTTGTATATCAACGGGAAAAAAATAGGCAACCATCGCCTCGACCCTATGTATACCCGGTTTGACAGGCGTACCCTTTATGTAGCTTATGATGTTACCGCCAATCTGCAAAACGGCAAAAATGCTATTGGCGTATTGTTAGGTAATGGATGGTATAACCACCAGAGCACGGCGGTATGGTACTTTCACCAGGCCCCCTGGCGCGGCAGACCAACCTTTTGTATGGACCTGCGCATCACTTATACCGATGGCACTGTAGAAACGGTATCATCCAACACCCAGTGGAAAACAGCTTTAAGTCCGGTTGTGTTTAACAGTATTTACACTGCCGAACATTACGATGCCCGCAGAGAACAACCCGGATGGAATACCCCCGGTTTTATTGACAGCGCCTGGAAACCGGTCATCAACCGCTCGGCGCCGTCTGCCAACATTGTGGCACAAAGTCTGCAGCCTATCCGCAATGTAGAGGAGATCCCTGCCAAAACCATTACTAAAATTGATAACAACCTGTGGGTTTTTGATATCGGCCGTAATATTTCCGGCGTGAGCCAGATTACGGTTAAAGGTGATTCGGGCACCATTATCCGCCTTAAACATGCCGAACGCCTCAATAAGAACGGCCATGTTGATCAATCCAATATCGACCTCCATTACCGGCCTACAGATGATAAAGACCCTTTCCAGACAGATATCTTCATCCTCGGCGGTAAAGGTGAAGAAACGTTTATGCCTAAGTTTAATTACAAAGGTTTTCAGTATGTAGAGGTGAGCAGCAGCAAACCTATCCAGCTTACTAAAGAAAGTTTGAAAGGCTACTTTATGCACAGCGATGTGCAGCCCACCGGCAACGTGCAATCATCAAACCCAACTATCGACAAGATTTGGAGTGCCACCAATAACAGCTACCTGAGCAACCTTTTTGGTTACCCAACCGACTGCCCCCAACGCGAAAAGAACGGTTGGACAGGCGATGCCCACATAGCCTGCGAAACCGGCTTGTATAATTTTGACGCCATCACCATTTACGAAAAATGGCTGGCCGATCACCGTGACGAGCAACAACCCAACGGTGTGCTGCCATCCATCATCCCCACCGGCGGCTGGGGGTACGAATGGGGCAACGGGCCCGACTGGACCAGCACCATCGCCATCATCCCATGGAATATTTACATGTTTTATGGCGATAGCAAACTGCTGGCCGATAGCTATACCAGCATCGAAAAATATGTGAACCATATTGATGAGCTGTACCCAAGCGGTCTCACCAGCTGGGGCCTGGGAGATTGGGTGCCGGTAAAATCGGTGTCACCGGTTGAGCTTACCTCATCTGTTTATTATTATGCCGATGCCAGCATCCTGGCCCGCACAGCAAAAATATTAGGCAAGCAGGCCGATTTTGTAAAATACTCGGCGCTGGCCGGCAAAATAAAGAACGCCATCAATGCCAAATACCTAAACACTCAAACCGGTATGTATGGTAAAGGATTACAAACAGAACTCAGCGTTCCTTTATTCTGGGATGTGGTACCTGCCGGCCTCAAGAGCAAAGTAGCCGCCAACCTGGCCCGGCGCGTTGAAGCCGATAATTTTCATTTGGATGTAGGCATCCTGGGTGCCAAAGCCATTTTAGGTGCGCTGAGCGACAACGGTTACCCCGATGTAGCCTACAAAATAGCATCGCAGGAAACTTTCCCTTCATGGGGCTGGTGGATGGTGAACGGCGCTACCACCCTGTACGAAAACTGGCAAATTGATGCCAAATCGGATATCTCCCTTAACCACATCATGTTTGGCGAGATAGGGGCATGGCTGTACAAAGGCATCGCCGGTATTCACCCGGATATTAACCGCCCTGGCTTTAAAAACGTGATCCTGGCGCCGCATTTTGTGGAGGGTTTAAATGAATTTGCCGCCACGCACAATGGTCCGTATGGTAAGATAGTTTCCTCATGGCAGCGTACCGGCAATAGGGTAACCTATAAGGTAACTATTCCGGCCAACTCAACCGCTACTATAACTTTCCCTGCAGGCAAAGTTATGGCGGGCAACAAGCCCATTGCCGGCATTTACCAGGCAAAAGCGGGGAGTTATGTGTTTGAGGTGAGCCCTCCCTAAATCTCCCCCGGGTAGGGGCAACTTTTAAATCCCTCCCATCCGGGGCGGGTTTGGGTAGGGCTATTGCCACGCCAATTTCACATTTAATATTAACCCATATGCAAATGACCTTGTGTTGACAGGGCAGATTAACAACCTGCCTGTTTTGTGTATAGATTTGTTACATTGAAATCGAAACTCAATGAAAAACATGTACAAAAAATTAACTTTATTATTTCTGCTGATTGTAAATGCAGCTTTTGCACAGGGCGATGAAAGCTGGGTATTAAAAACCAATAACGATGGTGTAAAGATCTTTACCCGCAAAGTGGCCAATTCAAATATTAAGGCCATAAAGGTAGAGTGCTATTTTGATGCCACCCCCTCGCAGCTGGTGGCTGTATTAATGGATGTAAAAAACAGCGAAGACTGGCTGTACCATACCTCATCAAACTATATTGTAAAGCAGGTATCACCATCAGAACTGTACTATTATTCGGTTGTTGAGGTGCCATGGCCGGTACAAAATCGCGATTTTATTGCTCACATCAAAGTATCGCAGGATACCGAAACCAAGGTGATTACCATTGATGCACCCTGTGTGGCCGATATGGTGCCCGTAAAACCCAAAACGGTACGCGTTGCCGATTCAAAAGGCAAGTGGGTAATTACCCGGGTAAATAAGAGCCAGGTAAAAATTGTATATACCCTGCATGCCGATCCGGGAGGTAGCATCCCCGCATGGTTAAGCAATATGTTTGTAACCCAGGGCCCGGCCGAAAGCTTCAAAAAGCTAAAGCTGCAACTGCAAAAACCAGCCTATAAAAATGTAAAGCTGGCCTATATAGCAGATTAGCTACAGGCCCCTGAAGGGAGAGCTTTTGATAGTTCTCCCAATACCACATTCTTCTGTCCATATTATCCATCAATCCGAGACATCAATATATGAATAATCTCCCCGCTGGTTGGCAGGGAGACTTAGGTTTTTTAAAGCGAGATTGGGGGTGAGGCACATTACGATACACCGCCCCACTCCGGGGAGCTGATGGCAGTAACCTTGTAGTTGCGCGAGAAATTGTTGTCCCAATATTCGTTTCCGGGCACCTGGTAAAAAATGGCAAACTGTGCCTCAGTCGCTGCGCCTACGGGTGCGGTTACAGCCCACACTTCAAGGCCGCTTTTCATGGTAAAGTTGTAATGACCAAAGGCGGTTTGAAATGTAGCCCAGTTGTTGGTAGTAAACACAATGCCGACGACCTTAGTAAAGGCGAGATTTTGCACCCCTACATTAACGCTGAGTGTACTACCGGCCAGGGATGCATTTCCTAAAATTGCCTTGTCACTGCTTCCCGCCAGCACAGCGAACTCATCAAATGCCTGGGGGAATTTGTAGTTCGCCCCGCCGTTGTTATCCCAGTACGTTGTGCCATTCACTGTATATTTGGCCACAAACTGGCCTTCACTGTTGCTTGCAGGTGCAGTCCACAGCTCGCAATTGTCGGGCAGCGAATGGCTGTAACTCGCGAAAATGTTTGTCCAGCCTGCGCCTATTTGCGCCCATGCCGACACCTGCTTATCGAAAGCAAGGTTTTGAACTACGATTTTGAACGACCCTTCATAACTAAAACTTCCTGTACCCGATGGGTGTGAGTTGCTGGTTGCCAGCCCAAATGCTACCTGATCTGCCATATGCGTGTCCTCCTTTTTTTAATTATATGTTTAATTTTTTTGAATAGATAGTTGCCCCGGTAACCTTCATCTGTCCCGGTACCTCTCGCAGAGGGTAAAAGATCATGATGATATTATTAATAATATTTTTTAATAAATATCGATAAGGTTTTTGCTTATGATGTCCGTTGAAATACGTATTTACATAGGTAGTTTTACGTATTTTAAGGCGGACAATCGGGGGAAGGACTTTTGGACGAAGGATTTTCGGACGAAGGACTTTCAGACAAAGGACTCTCGGACGAAGGACAAAACGGTGGTTCCGGACTCTATGGTAGTCTAATAGAAATTATAAGCCGGCATGTTTTGTATGCTTTAGTATATAGGATGCCTAATAAAAAAATGACCAGTATTCACCGGCCGTTTTTATCTTTTATCTGATAGTCCTTCATCCTTTGTCCGATAGTCCTTTATCTGATAGTCCTTTGTCCTTTGTCTGAAAGTCCTTCATCCTTTGTCTGATAGTCCTTCGTCCGAAAATCCTTCATCCAAAAATCCTTCATCCAAAAAACCCGGATCTAATCATCATTTTGCCCGAACACCCTGATGGTTTTTAAATACCTGCAAGTGTAATAGGGGGTAAAAGGAGTTTCGGTTACGCCGTTGGCTTTGCCCGAGGTGGAATGTAAAAACGTGGGTGTTTTATTGGGGCTTACAATTAAAATACCCATATGCCCCGGCACCCTCACCGTGCTATCGAGGCCGGTAAAAAGCACCAGGTCGCCGGTTTTGGCCCGGGTGAGGGGGATCTGCCGGTTTAGGTAGTTAAAATCAACCGACCGCCTGGGCAAAGCAATATTAAAATGATTAAATACGTAAGTAATATAGCCCGAGCAATCAAAGCCCCGTTCGGGATCGGTAGAGGCGTACAGGTAGGGGATGCCCTCCAGGCTTTTTGCAAAGGCAACCAGGCTATCGGGAGTTGTGCTGCCGGTAGTTATTTTGGTCACAAAACCGGCGCTATCGGGTGGAGGCGGCGGCAGGGTATCGGCGTGCGGCCTTGTTGCCGAATCCATCACTACAGCCTCTTTGCCACAGCCATCACAGCCGCTAAGCGCCATAGCAACAATAAATAACAAAGCCAGGTACCGCATACAGGGTACTACATGCTTAGGGGTTTAAATGTTTTGATAATGGATTTCTGGACGAAGGATTTTCAGACGAAGGATTTTTGGACAAAGGACTATCGGACGAAGGACTATCCGACAAAGGATGATTCCTAATAAATAGACATAGATTATAAAATATTTATAATTAGATAATTAGATTTTGGCTTTATGCCTTCTGCTTTTAGCTTTAAGCGTTCCGCTTTTAGCTTTATGCATTCCGCTTTTAGCTTTTTTTACTTAAAAACTGTTTTAAGGCTATTTTAAATATTTCGTACTGATCGGTATAGGCAACATGTCCGGCGAAGGCAATATTTAGCAGCGAGGCACCTTTAACTAAATCGGCAAGTTTAGCCACACTTTTCCGGGTGGTTAAATGGTCGTTATCACCTCTAACAATAAGCAAAGCACAACTGGCCTGCGCAATTTGCTCGTTGGGGTATCCGGTGTTATCATCATCAAGCCACATAGCTACAACAGCCGGAAAAAAACGGTTAAAATCAGCTTCAGCATTTAAGCGCTTGTATAGCGCTACTGTTTCGGGAAATTTATTTTCCCAGCTTTGCGGGGTAATTCTTAAAAAAAGATCCTTTGTTTGCAGCGCATCATTAATATGCCATGTTGATCCTATGGTAATTAACTTATCAATTTTTAGTGTGCTAAACGCCGCCAAACGATAGGCTACAATACCTCCGTCGCTAAAACCAATAATGCTGAGCTGTTTTATATCCAGGTGCAGCAATAAACTTTCTATATCTTTTTGCAGCAGCCCGTAACTTAGCTTTTTGCTACCTAAAGTAGATTGACCGTGCCCCCGGCTATCAACACCAATTACACAATAAGTGCTGAGCAGTAAAGGCAAAATCGGATTAAAATCTTCCATACTGCCAAAGCCGCCATGCAGCAGCAGCATAACAGGGCTGTCCTTATTGCCGGTTATTTCGTAGTAAATAACCGCGTCGTCAATAACATGCTCATTTACGGCAGCATGATTAAATGTATTCATAATGGTGTCTTAATAAACAGGTATTAAAAATATTTTTTGCAGGAAAATTTCAGCATAAACTTAGTATTGGAGGCAGCGATGTTTGCCCCCGAAGATGAGCAATAATTGCGCCAGCAAATATTAACCATGGCGTTACCCCAACCGGTAGAAGTTGGGGCCCGTGCTGTACGTTCATACGCCTGCAGGCCTTGCGCGCATTGGCCCGGTATCCACTGCCATCACTAACGCGGGCTGTTGGGTAAGGTGTAAGCTTAGTGGTTTATAAAAGCATTGTGATTTGCGGGCAGGCGTATAAGCCAGGAGCGGTAACGAAAAAGTACTTGCGATATACCTGTAATTTGCATGCGGGTACACAAACCCGGGAGCAGATAAAGACTTTAAATAATGGGGAAGGCCGCATTTAATCAACCCTCCCCAACCCTAACTATTAATCGTTTAGCTAAATATCAGGATAACAATTTAATAATTAATAAACTATTGTAAAACTGTAACATAAGTGGGAAATTTTGTACAGCTAATGTGAATTGGATATCATTTCGTTTGCTCGTGTGGCGGTGAAAAAGTGGTTGGGGTGGGGGGGACGCTGATAGACTGCTCCAGGGGAGCAAAAGCTTTGTAGCACAAATAAATTGACAATATTTTGCGTGCCAGAGGTACGCTACCTAAGGTTCCGTACCTCTGGCACGGAGCACCATCGTTGTTTTTTTTGCTACAAAGCTATTCCCCCGCTGGGGGAGAAAACACTTTTTTGCAGAGGTCTTGGGCACGGTTTTGAACAATGGCAGGCTTGGGCTTCCCCGCTCAAGCAATTGTCCGCCATCCACCAATAAACTAACGAACCAGTGAACCAATGAACCATCCCGCTGTTCGAATGTCTCCGACTTCGAACCGATACGTAAAGTAGTCTACAGACTACTTGTGCTGTTCGCTACTTTTGCTATACATACGGGTAGTTATAAACTACAGGCATAGTCGTTCGAAGTCGGAGACATTCGAACAGCGGAACACTTCGGAGAGCGGGGTATTTTCATCCCAACCTTTCCAGATGAGTGCAACAACCTTTCGGGAATGAGCAGATCGTTATAATATGCATTCAAAATGACTAATACCCAACATATTGTTATCTGGTAGATGACATTGAAGATGGTATATACTGGCCGTTTCATTTTTGTTGTCCTTGCTCGTTTTCTTTTCGATAATTATGGTGTGGCTCTGGGCGTGCTACTTGTTCTGCCTTATTCCAGTCAGCTACAGTATAGGTAACTATGCAAATGATAGATTTCAATTTTTGCTAAATGTATAGTCAGTTTCAACTCGAATCGAGTTTAACACACCCTGTTTAAAAGTATAATATTCCCATATACCATCTAACCCCGAGATAAGCTTAACAATTTTTATTTTTTGCCTTTCGCTACCCAAGTCTCCTGACGAATATATTTTAACGAAATTCGCTAAGGTCATGCCGATACTAATATTTTCGGGTAATACAATTTCCTTGTCTAAAATTTCGCCGGAAACCATTTCAAGTAGGTTAGATTCGCTGTCGTTGAAAAACGTCAGATAGCTTCTCTTATAAAACAATTTTAACAACTTAACTGCTCCTATATATTTATCCTTTTTTGCTCTTCCATTAAATTGAAATGTGGATCGATTCTTTTTAAATCACCTGCGGTTCGCATTTTTCCGAATGGGTGATAAATTATTCTATTCATAACTACGAGGCTCAACGTATCCTTTTTTAGCTCGATTTCAGAGATTCCATATTTTTTATTTGATTTAGCGATCAGATCTTTCGTATTAAGGCTCGTTTCTGATTTGTTTTTATTGGAGTTTGTTGTACTGTTACCAGAACAACCGTAAGTAAAAAAAACAGTTATTATAACTAAAATTCTAACTTTCATATTAATCGGGTTTTTGGTTTGAGGGTTTACTGCAAGGTTGCCCTTGATTGATTATTATTTGAAGGGCGAACCATTCCTTGTCGGGCAACGGCCGTGACGTGCGTGCACCAGCGGAGGTTATGTTTMTATATACTGAATCACTATCTGATACGATAGCCCTTTTTTTAATCGAACTTCTTTTTCTACGGCTGTCTGACTTCTATTTGACAAATCACATTTGTTTAAATCACCAACTTTTATACACTCAAGTCGATCCTTAAAAATCCCTTTATGCTTTCTCAAAATTATAAATATACATTCATGAGAAAAATAGACTATCTCTATAGCCTTATTACTCTTTAGTAGTTTGTAACATTCTGGAAGATATCGGATTAAATTTTTATTAAAATAAAAATTTTTCAATACAATATCACTCATATTAATTGCTGGATTTGGTGTAACAAGATTTAAATCCAAAGATTTATTAGTCAATTCCTTTATTGCGCCATCAAACGCATTTATATTGATCTTTTCCGGATTTAAATTGCCATTTGAACACGACATAAAACATGAGCAAAAAAATATGATTGCTATATATTTAAAGCGCATTGATATTTTATTCTTCATGCTTTTTTTAAGCTCATCCTTGTGTTTTTTTACTTAACAAAGTATTAATTAAGCCCATCGCTGGCGCCGGCGTGTCGTGTGTCTCCCGATCGTTTACCAATGTTTGTCCTTTACAAAAAGTCAATGTAAAATTCCCTGCTCATTCAACATTGTTTGGC
>NZ_JBFUKF010000022.1:0-28206 GCF_056400985.1 Mucilaginibacter sp. P4_G9
CTCTTAACAGGTAAGATGAATTATATTGATCGGGGCAAAGATTAAACCGGCATTTCCATAAACTGATAAAAACCGTTTGGACAAGATCCTTCGCATCGTCGGGAGAACCTGTTGAACGATAAGCCACCTGATATAAGACTCTCCAGTTTCTTTTATAAAACTCATCAAAGGCCCGGATATCTCCTTGCTTAATTAACGTTATTAACTCTACTTCAGACAGCATTTTTCATCTAATAAATAATACAGATCTCCCTTTAAGTAAGCCTATATTACTAATAATTGGTTTTTTGATAATTGGTATTGCAATTAAATTATAATTACGACTTGTTTATGCAATTAATTTAGCAATTTATTCATCTATATTGCTATCTGGTTAATTACACTAAAGTTAATTTATCAGCTGTTAAAACAGCTCCATTTTATTTATAAGTATAAATTATTTATACGATGTTAACTGGCTTATAATTTTGACAGAATTC
Organism: Mucilaginibacter sp. P4_G9; assembly: GCF_056400985.1. NCBI lineage: Bacteria > Pseudomonadati > Bacteroidota > Sphingobacteriia > Sphingobacteriales > Sphingobacteriaceae > Mucilaginibacter > Mucilaginibacter sp. P4_G9. Next base: position 480 of record NZ_JBFUKF010000022.1, read on the forward strand.
ATTCTGCCACCATTTAAAAGTATATAAAAATTGGATAAGTACAAAATAGCAACATAAATGTTACTTAAAAACCGGCATCAATATTTAAATGMAAGATACTTATTCACTGCATTTTATATTTCCAAATAATCAAAACCGGCATTCTTTATCCTTTGTTTATTAAACTATTTCTTTTTGGGAATCTGCGCCAGGAGCCATTTGGTTATATCTTCTGCCGCCTTATCATTTTCAAAACCCATTGACGGTGTAAGCCGCCCGTTAGTGTATTCATTATATATCCATGGATCGCCAACTGCAAACACTATCCCCTTTCCGTACCGGGCAACGGCTACAATTATTTTGTTACTATCTGTAAGTACGGGTTTTGCATTTAACGATAATTTAAGCGTTGCTATATCCTTCAAATAAATCTTCCCGGCCGTTTTAAATACAGGATTATCCGGGGGCACATTTATCGCTCCCATTTCAAATTGTTTGTCAATAACATGCTTATACAAATCATCATTAAAATGAATTCCAAATTTTTCAGCAAGGTTATTTAAATGAGGTAGTTCGGCATTAGCGCTGTCATTTGCAAGCATTACCAACACACCACCATTTTTAACCCAATCGGTTATGGCTTCAACATGTCGGGGCTCAATATAATTAGGATTGGCCGTTTCTTTCCTCGTATCAGGGTCAACAATAATATAAATATCAGTACCTTTTAAACTTTCTGCGCTGGGTTGCTCTGTAAGGCTTTTCAGGCTTGCACCATGCTGTTTAAAAATATCCCCCCATATTGAATATCCGGAACTTTTGGTATCCTCCCAGGTATAATGAAAACGCTCCATCGCACCCGATGCATTTTTACGATATTCATTATTAAAGAAATAATCCAAAGTAACGGTTTTAGTTTGAGCCCTTGCTGCAGGTATAAATATTCCTGCAAACAATGCTATTATGGTGTATTGTTTAAATTGCATCAGTAGCTTATTTTAATTTTAATTCTCTGCATTTATCTCTATTACCATGCTGGTTAACGGGATTAACTTTCCCGGGGTTAAATTAAGCCCCATGGTCATCAAATAATCACCACTAAAAACACGACCATTTTCTGCAAGGTTTGACCTGGCGCCCGGCATAAGGTTTGTTTCTTCCACTTTATATAATTTTTGATTGTCCAATCCCTGTAGCCGCACCCTGTTAAATACTTCTTTATACCTTGTGTTAAGGTTGTAATTAAACAAAACAGCCTTTGACTTTTCGGCATTTACATACATAGCCACCATGCGGTTTTCATCGTAGGGAGAAATAATACGGTACAGATCGCCAAACCAGATTGTATTGTTTAGCCGGCTATAGTTTTTAACAGCCTGCTTGCTAAACTGCAGTTCCTCATCGGTCATTTTGCTTACTTTAATATCATACCCCAGCTTACCCATCATGGCAACATCTGTACGAAATTTGATAGATTGTTTTCCCCAGGATGTAACATGGCTTGAGATAGTTAAGGCCGGGAAAAAATTACTATATCCCCATTGTATATACACGCGCTCCAGGGGATCGGTATCATCACTGGGCCAAAACTCGGTAAAGTATTTTAAAGCCCCATAGTCGGTACGGCCCCCGCCTCCCGAACACAGCATAATAGGTAAATGCGGATATTTTTGCCTTATACGATCTAAGATTTTATAAAGGCTTAAAGTATAGTCAACAAACAATGCCGACTGCCGATCCTTTAAATATGGCGACCAGGTATTACTCATACTTCGGTTACAATCCCATTTAATATAAGCCAGGCCAGGATTCTTAGTTAGCATATCAACCACCGTATGGTATACATAGTCGGCTACTTTAGGATTTGCAAGGTCTAACACTAACTGGTTGCGCTGATAATTTTCATCCCGGTTAGGTAATTTTAAAATCCAATCCGGATGCTGCTCATATAATTCACTTTTAGGATTTACCATTTCCGGCTCAAGCCAGATGCCAAATTTTAATCCCTTAGTCTCAGCTTGTTTAACCAAATAGCCTATCCCGTTTGGTAATTTTGCCTTGTTCTCCTGCCAATCTCCCAATCCCGCTTTGTCGTTATCACGCGGGTATTTGTTTCCGAACCATCCGTCATCAAGCAAAAACAGATCGACACCCAGTTTTGTAGCATCATCAAATAAGCCCACTAATTCTTTTTCATCAAAATTAACATGCGTGGCCTCCCAGTTATTTAATAAGGTGAGGCGCGGTTTATTACCATCCAGTACACCATAATTGCGCGCCCATTGATGCAAATTCCGGCTCGCCTGTCCCTTTCCTGTAGTTGAATAAGTAAAAATAAACGCCGGTGTTACAAAGGTTTCGCCTTTTTTTAATTTATAGGCTGATGCATAGGGGTTAATGCCCGATATTACTCTTAAGGCGTTGCGTTCATCTATTTCAAAATGGAATTGAAAATTGCCTGTCCAGGCTAATGTACCTGCAATTAACTCCCCGGTTGTTTCATCTGCCGGTTTATTTAGCGCGAGGAAAAATACCGGGGTTTGGTACATATCAGCGCGGGTGCCCAATTTACTGTCTATCTCTTTTACGCCGCTTGTAAGCTTGCTTTCCTGCATTTTCATTTCAGAGGCCCAATCGCCATGAAATTGTGTAAGCCAATAATCTTTAGCCTCAAAATGCAACATAGATGAAGCATAATTTTCTAAGGTTATTTCACTTTTTTCATCATTTTTTATTTCGGCCCACGATTTTATGATATCCTCTTTATTAAAAGCCTGGTAATGCAATATTACCTGGATTGGATATTTGGGATCCTGCAACAATATGTTGGTTTCTGAAATATTTTCGTCTAAATTTTTTGTTGTGTGGTTTACATACCTTAGCTCGAGCGATGGGTTACCGTCGCTATGAATTAAGCGGATGGCAGGTTGTAACAGGTCTTCCATCCCCCCGGTAATATAAGCCTCATGTTTATTATTAGGAATTAAGCTATTATCTGCCTGATTTAAAAACCGTTTCCCCAGGTATGCCTGGTATACCCTGTTATTGGCACCTACTTTAAGTACTACACTTGTGTTTTTTGTTGTTATAGTTATTATTTCTTTATCGGTTTGCGCGCTTGCAGCAGCACCGACAAAAAAAAGTACCAGGTAAATATATAGCACTAATCTATTCATATAAAGAGGTTGATTTTACCTGGATAAACTCTCTTTGATAATTTAAAGGGCTTTTGCCGGTAATCCGTTTAAAGTATTTATGAAAATTTGCAAAATTGTTGAAGCCGCTTTCATAACATAATTGCTTTAAGGGCAGCCTGTTTTCTATAAGTAACTTACAGGCGTGCCCAACTTTAATCTCCAGCAAAAATTTAGAATAGGTTTTGTGCGTGCGCGATTTAAAATACCGGCAAAATGAGTTTGGACTAACCCCAGCCAATTCGGCAAGTTCGTCCATATGTATTTTATTTTTAAAGTTGGCCAGTGAATACTCATAAATAACATTGATGCTGTCATTTCGCGACTCCTCAACATTCGGGCTAAATCCTATTGATGATAAGCTATCGGCCTGGTCACATTCGGCAATGGCATTTAATACCTCCATCAATAATAATATTCTTTTTGCCCCTTCGGCAACAAGCAGCCTTCCCATAATTTCGGCAATAGCTTTTTTTGCTTTTCCGGTAATTTGTATCCCACGCCTGGCTTTTTCCAGAACCGTTTTTATCATCTTGTTCTCCGGCAGTTGCAAAAAATCATTTCCCCAAAAATTCTCGCAAAAATGAGCAACCCTGATGTCAACTTCGGCACTATTTTCCCTGGAAAAATAGATATCATCAAACCGCCAGTAATGTGGCAGATATGATCCTACCATTACAATATCGCCGGTATTAAACTGCCGTATATTATCACCTATAAATTGAGTTCCGCTACCTTTTTCAAAGTGGATCAACTCAACTTCCGGGTGATAATGCCATTTGTTATTAATAGAAGGAACCAGGTCGCGCCGTACACTAAAGGACTGAGCCGGGCCAGATGATACTTTTAGCAATTGTGGTTTCATTTAACTTAATTTACCATTAACAATAGTTCAAATTATTAATCAAGCGCCCCGGTTTTTATTTCACCGGCAAGTTTGCCTGTTTGGGTATTCACATCTCCCTTAACCACAAGCTTAATTACTGTTGCAATACTATCAACAGCCTTATCGGTTACATTTATAGTTATGCCGGCATTACCTGCGTTGGTTTTCAAACCCTCCCCCTCGTCAAGCATTTTAGCACTAACAACTTCATTTTTTAACCCTGGAATTACCAGTTTACCATCGGCGGGCCAGTTAAATACAGAAAAATACAGTATTGTATTTTTACCATCGGGCTTAAGGGTGCAACGCCCCCAGCTTAGCGGTTGTAACGGGCTTGCCTTGGTAGCGTATATAGCTTCGCTGTTTACCTTCATCCATTCGCCCATCTTTTTTAAAGTAGTTATGCTTTCCTGCGGGAACTCACCCTCGGCAGTGGGGCCAACATTTAACAGGTAATTTCCACCTTTTGAGGCTATATCAATTAAGTTGTGGATCAAAGTTTCGGCAGTTTTCCACTTATGGTCGTAACTTTTATAACCCCAGGTTCCATTCATGGTCATGCAGGTTTCCCAGTCTTTTCCGTCAAGCTCACTAAGGTTAGGGATCTTTTGTTCGGGTGTTTTATAATCGCCGGCAAAATTGGGGCGTTTAAGCCGGTCGTTGGTGATGATATTGGGTTGTAACTTTAATACGTCCTGAAGTTTTTGCGCAAACTCATCCGTCATTGCTGTTGGCGTATCCCACCAAATTACAGCAACATCGCCATAATTAGTAAGCAGCTCTTTTACCTGCGGTACGGCTACTTTATCAATATATTGAGCCATAGTGCTCGAGGTTTGTGCAGGGTCCCAATGGCCGCTGTTTTCTTTAGTATAGGCATCAATCTTTGCCGAATCGGGGTTTGCCCAGCCTTCGCTGCTTATTTTACGTGCCGCTGCTCCACCCGGGTTATTCCAGTCCTGGGCCTGTGAATAATAAAAGCCCAGTTTAATACCATATTTGCGGCAAGCTGCAGCTAATGGTTTTAAAACATCTTTACCATAAGGTGTAGCATCGGCAATATTCCATTTACTGGCATTTGATTTAAACATGGCAAAACCATCATGATGCTTTGCAGTTATCACAATGTATTTCATGCCTGCCTCTTTAGCCAGCTTTACCCAGGCGTCCGGATCGTATTTTACAGGATTAAACTTTTTAGCGTACTGTTGGTATTCGGCTACCGGGATTTTACCCCTGTTCATGATCCACTCTCCGCCGCGTCCTACCTCATGCCCCTTGTATACGCCCCCCAATCCGGCATAATCGCCCCAGTGAATAAACATTCCGAAACGGGCTTCGCGCCACCATTTCATACGTTCGTCGCGGGTAAGCTCTTTTTGAGCAAAAACAGTATGCGTAAATAGTAGCAATAGCAAACAAGCTATAAAATATTTTTTCATATTGGTTTACTTTTTAGCGGGTTACCGCTATGGTTTATAATGATTTGCAATTATGCTAATTGGTTATGAGCACGCGTTTGTACCGCTCTTACCCTAAGATACAAGCACGATGATGTTTGGTACCACCTCGGATCGGTAATAATCTACGAAAACGTTATAGTAGTGTGATTAATTTTAATTGATGGGAATTATTCAGAAGATTGCAGGACTTCTTTCATAAGTAGGTGGTACATCACGCAGAAGCCGGCTTTTTACATAATTCAGGTCGGTAGAGCCTTAGTTTTGTGGAATCTTTAATGATCGGAATAATGAACAGCTGATCTTGCCATCCAATGGCTTCGTTAAAAGAATAATTGTTATTTTTGTAATACAGATAAGAGCAGACACGCTAAATAATGACCATATGACAGTTGCAAACAAAAATATCGTTGACACCTACTCGGGATTGTTTGAGGGACTAGATGCATTTACGAAATTGGAACTTATTGAACGTTTGTCTAAATCTTTGAAAAAAGAGAAAAATTCAAACGAAAGCGCATTTTTTAAATCATACGGTGCCTTCGGATCAGATAAGCCAGCCGAAGAAATCGTAAAGGAAATAAAAGCCTCCAGAAAGTTCCGGGAAAAAGACCTTAAGTTCTAATGCAATATCTTCTTGATACCAGCATTTGTGTGTTCTTTTTGCGGGGCAAGTTAGACTTAGCCACCATTATACGTGAAAAAGAGCGTACGAATTTTTTCATTTCCGAGATAACTGTTGTTGAACTACGATTTGGTGCAGAAAATAGTGAGCATCCACCTAAAGCGCACAGAGCAGTAGATGATTTTGTTGGTGGGCTTTCTATCATACCCATATTCGGAAGTATAAGACGCTACGCGAAAGAGAAAGTACGTTTGAGAAAGATAGGCAAGCCTATTAATGACGAGTTTGATCTTCTAATTGGGATTACCGCCGTAGAAAATAACCTTACCTTGGTTACCGACAATGTTAAAGATTTTGACAGAATTGAGGGAATCATAATTGAAAACTGGTATAAAAAAAATTAGACACCATTGAGTTCCAGGTTTATTCCCTCCTTCTTCAACAATCATTCCCACCTGCTTATATAAAATATACGGGTTTAACCTATAATAATTCCCATTATCTTCTAAAATCAAAAGTAGAGAATATATCTATTTTCCGGGCCAGCCTACTTGAGGTACAGGCCCAAATTGTTTATAGCGATAGGTCCGCTGGCTTTAAGTATAGTCAGTTTAACTTTCCAGGCTATGGTGGCAGGAAATTTCAAGATCTGTTTCTTTCCAACAACTCCACTCCCCCCGGCTAATAATTTCCAGTCGCTATTTACCAGCGCTTCAATTTTATAGCTGTTTATATGCTGTCCCAGTGCCTCGCTGAATTGAAAGGTATTGATGTCAACAGGGCCTTCCATATCAATCTCAATCGTAGCGTTTGTTATGCCTTCGCCGGCACACCAATAAGTACTGCTGTTTCCGTCAATTGCTTTCTCGCCGCCAAATTCACGGGAATTGCCTTTAACATTGCTGGTGTTTACCGGGCGGTTTAGCGCCAGGTTTAAACCGGGTGGTTTATTATAATCTGTTTCAACCGGAGAGGCTTTTACTTGCTTATTAGGAAACATACTTACTGTATTCGCTGCATACCCTATATTTCTTAATCCTGTTATTCCCAGCCTATCCGCCAGCTGTGCCAGGTAAAGGCTTTGTATAGCAACCGGAAAYCCGTAAGAATCGAAGTTACCTTCCGTTAAAACCGGGCTGCTGTCAAACAGTCTTGCTGTTTGCTCCCTTTTGCCAATACATCCGATAGCCCAGTTTACTGCACCAGGCGGGTTTTGGATTATATATGTTTTGGCTACGCAATTCCAGGCAACGGCCCAGCCCATCGTCCAGCCGTGGCCAGAGCCTGCGGCACCACGGTTCATAAAATCTATACCTCCATCGGGTACCGTGCAGTTATCAACCAATAACCCGGTAGCCCATCGTTGGTGTGGCTGTATGCGGCTGCCTATACCCTTAAAAGTGCAATTAAGCAAAACATTAGGCCCCGGAATTAATGAAGATGTCCAAACAAAATAAGTATTACCACCTGTAATTTCGCAACGGTCAATTAGGTTTTCGCTCCCTTCCAAACTAAAATCCGTTGGTTTAGATGCACCAAGATTTGGATAAGTATGCTTAACAATAACCTTTTCCATGGTGATCCTGCTGCCGGCAAGTACTGTTGTATTCATTGTTTCTTCGCAAAACACATTTTTAACCCAGCAGTCATCACCACCAACACGTATACCGGCATAGGGGGCATGTCCATAATCAATTTCAAGGGGCGGGCATTGGATATGAATATTTTCTATCCCAACCTGTGTAACACGCGATACTGACTTTACTTTTGCAACCTCAATACCCGGCGGGTTTAAAAACCTGGAATCATACGAATCAGCAAGGGGGATATCTACCGTCAATTTATTGCCCGATATGGCTGTAATTCTTCTTTTGCTAATACCCCTTGACCCTGCTTTGATCCATGTTTGCGGTTTACCCTCGCGGGTCATATTATCCATTCCCATAAAATGAACCCAGTTTTCAGTTACTGGTCTGTTTATGGCTATGGTATCCCCGATGGCAAATCCAGAGGCATCCGCCACAGTAAAAGCTATTGCGCCCGATGGTACATAAGCATCGGTAATTAAGGTTTTGGTAGTGTTTACTATATCGCTATCTGATCTTTCTGTTTTTCCTAATGGCACATTTATATTGCCTCGGCCAATTATTATAGCAGTATGAGGACTGCCAACCATTTTAATTGTTGTTCTTCCAATTCCACTACCGGTACCCCGCAATACTATTCCTGGTGTTGACAAAATGATTGGACCAGAACAAATAAATACCCCAGGAGCCAGCTCCACTGCTCCTCTAAATCCATTCTTTAATGGCATTGCCGCCACCTGGTTAATGGCGTTCTGAATTAATTGCGTATCATCGTATCCGCCTGACGATTTTACCAAACATTTTACGGGCACAACGGGCAAAGCCACGCCACCACCCATATAACCGGCTTGTGAAAAATCCATGATCTTATCGCCGGTTGGTGTGGTTTTATAAACCAGTTTGCCATTGGCACCCCGATAAACCCACTGGCTTGTTCCTTTTTGCGCAAATGTGTTAACAGCAATTAGCCAGCATAGGATGAATGCAGTAATATTTTTCATTGATATTTTAATGCTTAGCGTTATAACCTACATCTGCAGCATCAAGAACATGTGCTTTAACAGTTGCAGTGCTAAGCTCATCTGCCCCGATATCAAAAGGTGCAATACGGGCCTGCCCGTCCATATCAACATTAACTCCTGGATAAGATGCAGTTGCATGATCAATGGCAGGGCTGCCGGATTGAAGGTGATAAGTACCTGAAGATGTTTTAACCAGTTTAGGATCAACTGTTTTATAACCCTCAGCTGGTATATTGCCGGCATCCTTTACATTATACAAAATATTGCCTGCCCATAGCGGGTTGGTATAAGGCCCTGAAATAGCAGCCGCAGATCCCCCACCCTGAATAATATTATTCACTACTGTAACATAAGTGGCTCCCAGTCCATTCTTACGTTCTGTTTGAATAATATTTTCCTTATTATTAATCAGTGTGTTAAATCCAATCAATATCCTATCAGGCCGGTCATGCGCTGTTAATTGTGCACCATCAGCTACTTCACCGTCGCCATTACCAATTACCATGGCCGAATTGCAATTTTCAAAATAATTACTATAAATCAGGTGGTCGTCGCCAAAAATGCGAAGTCCCGGCGTGTTGAAGAAATAATTTCCGTATACCAAACTTTTGTTGCCATGACGTAAAGTAAACTGAGCCGGACAATCCCGAAAGGTATTATACCTGAGTGTTACCGCCGACGCTTTAACCGAGATCAATTCATTCTCGCCCTGGCACTTTTCAAATAAATTATATTCAACAATACTATTGCTTGATGATAAACTAAAACCGCTTAACCCAAACTGAAGCGCTTCGGCACCGTTTTTACCGCCCTGGCTGGCAAAATTGTTAAAATAGTTATGATGAATATGCAATCTTTCGGCAATTTGCTTGCCCTCGCCACGGATAGCGATAAACCGTCCCATGGCATTTTTATTTTGAAAGGTATTATAATCAATTTCCTGGTTGCTGCCGGCAACGGTAAGTTCCTCGCCATCACCCGGGTTTTCAAAAAGGTTTTGTGTAAAACGGCAATTGCTTGTACCTACGCCTGTTTTTGCACGACCGGCGGCATGTGTAAATTTAAAGCCCCGTATAACAATATATGCTGCCGGGTTCATCAGGCTAAAGCCACCTTTTCCGGTAATTTCTGTCTTGCCTAAGTTTTGTGCGGCAATTGTTATAGGTTCCTTCTCAGTGCCTTTATTATTAACAATAATATCCTCTGTTGTTGTATAAACACCATCAGTAAGAGCAATCAGGTCACCCGGTTTAGCCTTATTAATGGCCTTTTGCAAATCGGCAATAGAAGACACTGTTATAGTATTTGCTAAAAGTATTGTTGAAGAAAATAACGATAAAACAATAAATACAAAAGCTAATCTGGCGATATTACTTTTTAAATAAATCTGAAGGTGTTTCTTATACATTATCATAGGTTTTTTTATTGGATGGATATGACAACGCTAACTTCGACTTAATTTTTATTGGTTTAATTGCACAAAAAAGCTAATTGATATGCTGAATTGACCATACCATTATTGTTACAATTGAATTGAAAGCTACTCACGCAACCACACTGCCTGTAGAGGCATACCGAACGTTGACACGTGGGATATCGGCCTTGCAGAATAGACGCTGGGAGAATAAAAACAGAGAAGGGATACCTATTTATTAAAAACGCCCTGCCATGTGTAAAATCATAGCAGGGCGTTTCGTCTTAATACCCGGGGTTTTGGGTAAGATTAGGATTTAAAGAAATCTCCCTTGCAGGGATGGGATACAAATTTAGCGTAGGTACTATATTACCTATTGAGCCATTAACCGGCTTGTTGGTTGCTTTATAATCAGTCATAACCTGTACAAAGATATTCCACCTGATCAGGTCGAACCATCTTTCGGCTTCAAAGCAAAGCTCCACACGGCGCTCTTTACGAATGGCTGTACGTGCATCGGCCTGAGATAAACCGGTTTTAGAGGCCAAACCTGAGCGATTACGGACCAGGTTAAGCTGGGTTAACGCATCGCTTGTTTTGCCGTTCTCATTCAAGGCTTCGGCATACAGCAAAATGATATCGCCATAGCGCAGTACCGGCCAATCGTTATCGCCCTCGCTGTTGGCTCCCACACTTTGATAAATAAACTTTTTAGCATAGTAATACACCAGCGTGCCAGAAGTATAAACGCCAATAGCGGTGTTTAAACGATTATCACCTGGTTCAAAAGCATTATAAAGATCGGGGGTGCCGATATTATTGCTGTTACCAGTAACGGCCGTAATGGTAGTTCCCGATGGCTGCGGCACAAAGTTCCTTGCAAAAGTATTACCCTCGCCAAAGCCACCGCCAAGATATTGTACCGAAAATATAATATCCTTGTTATTATCCTTACCCTGCCCGAAGATCTGATCGTAGGGAATAAGTGTACCGGAAGTAGCCGCAACGGTAGCCAAAATCGATTCGGCCTGGGTGAACTTGTTCTCGAACATGTAAACCTTACCTAAAAGGGCATTAGCTGCAATACTGGTAGCCCGGCCAATATCCGACCCGGTGTAACTTGCCGGCAATACGGCCGCGGCCTCGGTCAAATCCTTTTCAATTTGCGCATAAACAGCGGCAGCGGTAACACGATTATAGGTATAAGCCTGCTGCTCCGAGGTAATTTCGGTCAATATCAGCGGCACGCCTCCATACATGCGCACCAGGTTAAAATACATTAAAGCCCTTAAAAATTTGGCCTGCCCGGTATAACTGTTGCGATTCGCGTCGGTCATAACAGGGGTGCCAACGTGCCCCAATACAATATTAGCATAGGCTATGGTAGCGTAAAAACGGGTCCAGGCATTTTGTAAATTGGTTGATGTGGCTGTCCAGGTTAGTTTATCTTCTTCGCCATACAGTACCTCGCTTTCGCCATAAGTTTGGGCATTATCAGAAGGGAGCTCACCAAACCCATACTGCTCGTTATAAATAGGCCTCAGACTGCTGTAGGTGCCGTTAAGCGCGGTTTTGATATCTATCTCGGTAGTGTAATAAGTGGTTACCGGAACAATGCCCTGGGGCGTAATGTTAACAAACGATTTTTTACAGGAGGTTAGCGCCACACTTAAAATAAGTATGGATATACTGCATATAATTAATTTTTTAATTTTCATGATCTTTAGTGTTATTGCAATTAAAATCCAAAATTGATACCTATAATAATTGTGCGCGCCGTAGGATAAGTTCCCTGGTCAACACCCGGCGTAGTGGGATCGCTTCCCATGATATTGGCTTCCGGGTTGTAGCCGGTATATTTAGTAATCAGGAAAGGATTTTGAGCCGTTACATAAAGTCTGGCCGATTTTACAAAAAGCTTACGCAACGTGATGTCGCTCAGGCGGTAACCCAGCGTAATGTTCCTTACCCGCAGGTACGATCCGTTTTCCACACTCAGGCTTGTTAAGGCAGGGCCGGGAAGCGCACTGGTGGCAATCGGGCTTGCGTACAAAACATTTCTTGTAGGATCGGCCGGGTCAAAGTAGTTTTTATAATATTTGCTCAGCGAGTTTTGGTTGTTGTTGCCTGTAAGGGTTTGCCTGTTATTACCGTTAATGATATTCACCCCCTGCACACCTTGTATCAATATGCTCAGATCAAAGTTTTTGTATTGGAAAGTATTAGTTAAACCATAAGTAAAATCGGGCAGGCCGTGGCCTAATGCCGTAACATCCTTAACGTTAATTACGCCGTCACCATTCTGGTCTTTGATCATCAGGTCGCCTATATTATTACCAGAAGCAACTTTGGCATTATTGGCAAGGTCGGCCGCATTTCTATACACGCCCGCAATTTGATAGCCGTACATAATACCCAAAGGCTGGCCTACTTTTACCTGGTAAACGTTGTTCCAGCCGTTAATAGCCTGAACAGCCGGTAAAGCAGCCGGACCGCCCAAATCAAGCACCTTGGTTTTATAGGTGGAGAAGTTGGCATTGGTATTCCAGTTTACCGGGCCTAACCTGAAACTGGTGCTGGCCGTAAACTCAAATCCCTTGTTTTGCAGCTTACCCAGGTTGGCCTGGTACGATGTTGCATAGCCAACATCAAGCGGCAAAGCCTTATTAAGCAACATTCCGTTTGAATTGCGGATAAAATAATCAAAGGTTAGCGCAATTTTGTTTTGCATAAAGCCAATATCTGTACCAACACTGGTCTGATCGTTCTTTTCCCAGGTCAAATCAGGGTTTGCAAAGCCTGTTTGCTGTGTGCCGAACAAGCGGTTGCTGCCGGATGCATAATTTTTATTTAACGCAATGGAGTTTACATATGTAAAACTGCCAATGTTAGCATTACCTGTGCGGCCGTATCCACCTCTCAGCTTCAATTCATTAATGCTTAATTTGGCCAGTGGCTCTTTCAGGAAAGACTCCTCGGCTAAACGCCAGCCCATAGAGAATGAAGGGAATACTGCATACCTGTTGTTTGGTCCAAAGCGTGATGAAGCATCCTGGCGAACAGCGGCGGTGAACAGATATTTACGACTATAATCATAAGTAAACCTGCCCGCGTAAGACAGGAAAGTATTAGCATCGAAAACCTCGGTACCAACTGTATTAGGTGATGCCAGCGGGCTTTGTACGGCAGTGGTGATAAATGTACCCGGCAAACCGGCGGTATAATTTATTTGCGAATTATATTTTTGGGCCGAAAACAAACCCAGCACATTAAAGTGATGCTGGCCAATCTGCTTATCATAAGTGGCGGTATTTTCCCAAACCCAGTCAAAACTGTTACGCACATTGTCTGAAGCAAAAATGCCCGCCAATTGAGGGTTTGAAGCAGAAGCCGTTGGTGCCGAGCTATAGGCCATGGTACCCGGTATATAGCCATGAACCTGCTCATTCTCCAGCGTGGCGCCTATATAGGTTTTTAATTTTAACGCAGGGATAGGCGTATATTCTAAAAAGGCGTTACTTAATGTACGGAATGCCCTGGAACGGTTTATAGACTGACTTAAAATATTTACCGGGCTGTAAAAGTTACTGGCAGAAAATACTGCTGTAGGCGACAGGTTATAACCCAGTTCGCGGTCATAAGGCTCTGCAAAATCGCCGTTGGCACGGTATACCGGTACAATAGGCTGAAAAGTTAAAGCCTGGTTAAGCGGGCTCGGCAAATTCAAGTTGGCCACTAATCCGGGTACGCCAACTATATAATCGGCGGGGTTGGCGCCGGCACCGCTGGCCTGGCCAGATGAAGGTTGCCTAAACTGCTCGGCATATGATGGAGAAATGGAGAAACTGAACTTTAGGTTTTTAATAATATCCGCATCCAGGTTTACGCGGGTAGTGTAACGGCTGTAATCAGTGCCAATTAATACCCCTTTTTGTCTGAAAAAGCCGGCAGAAGCATTAAAGCGGATTTTCTCGCTGCCACCAGAGGCATTCAATTCAAAATCACTAACCGGAGCCGACCTGAAAATAGCCTTTTGCCAGTCAACATCCGGCAGACCAGAGATATCACCATCTAATATGCTGGGATACTGTAAACCTTTAATGCGGCTGAGGTCTTTAACCTGTTGCACATACTGATCCTTTTTTAAAACACTAATATACTTGGTTACGTTCTGGATGCCGGAATAGGCGGTAACAGCAAACGTAGTTTTACCTGCCTTGCCCCTTTTGGTAGTAACCAGCACTACGCCGTTGGCCGCACGTGAGCCGTAAATAGCTGCCGATGCCGCATCTTTAAGTACCTCTAACGACTCAATATCACCAGGGTTAATCAGGTTAAAATTGGCGGCTGTTTCCAGCGGATAGCCATCAACTACATATAAGGGATCATTGGACGAACTTAATGAGCTTACGCCACGCACACGAATGGTAGGCGCAGCGCCCGGTTTTGCACCCTGGTCTGATTGTACCTGTACACCAGCCGCTAAACCTGCCAAAGCTTCACCAGGAGTGCCTACCGGCTGATTTCCAATGTTTTTACCATCAACCTTTGTAATTGCCGCTGTTACAGTAGCTCTTGATTGCGTACCATAACCAACAACAATAACATCGCTAAGCGTTCGGGGCGCATCAGCAAGGGTTACGTTAATCACTGTGTTACCGCCAACGGTAATTTCACGGGTAACAAAGCCTATAAAAGAAAACACAAGTACACTGTTATTATCGGGCACCTTAATTGAATAGCCACCATTATTATCAGATACGGTGCCTTCCTGGGTGCCTTTTAATTTAATACTTACCCCTGGCAAAGCCTGCCCCTGGCTATCTGTTACCTTTCCGGTAATAGATATAGCTTGAATAACCGGTTTATTAACGTGGCTTTTTTGCTTTATTACAACCGTATTGTCGTCGCCAAAAACTATCTCTACAGGCTGGTTAGCAAAACATTGGTTTAATACGTTTTTTAACGCCGCATGATTAACATTAATAGTTACAGGGTTTGTTACTTTTATAATAGCAGCATCGCAAATAAAGTTGTACCCGGTTTGTTTGGTTAACTGGTTAAGCACTTCATTAACAGATGCATTTTTTACATTTATACTAACCTCCTGAGCATAGCTTGCAGCATTTACCTGCAAAAAAGTAACCATTAAAATAATGATTGTAAGTTTCATGATCAGAAGGAATTTAGGCGCATGGCAAGGCATCTCCCCGCACTTTAGTGCAGTAAAAATTTTATACATTTGTTTAGGATTAAATAATTGGTTATCGTATTAATTGGTTTTTTATCCGCGTTAGCCTTTGTCAGCTAAACAATGCCGGGGGTGGTCTCAACACTCCCGGTTTTTGGATTTTTAATGGGATGTAGTTATTTAGCTATAATAGTTACCCTCCTTCCTTCAATTACAAAATGAACTTTATCCAATATCTCGATATTTTTTACCAGGCTTGATAAACTCTTGGAGCGGGAATAGTTACCTGTAAAGTTAATATCGTCCATATCACCTTTAAAAACCACGTCCACATCATACCACCTGGAAATTTTTTTCATCATGTTTTTAATGTTTTCATTATTGAAAATGAACATGCCATTTTTCCAGGCCATAATTTCATCAACGTCCGCCGGTTTAACTTTCACATCTTGTGTTAAATCATTCACTGCCATTTGGCCCGGCTTAATAAAAGTATACTTGTTGTTGTAATTTATTTTAACAGCGCCTTCCAGCAGGGTTGTTGTAATATTATTTTCATCGGCATAGGCGCTGATATTAAAATGGGTACCCAATACCTCTACCACCTGTTTATCATTCACATTTATTTTAAACGGCATACGCTTGTTTTTTGCCACTTCAAAGTAAGCCTCCCCAATTAGTGTAACTTTTCTTTCAATTCCGGTAAAAGTGATTGKGAAGGTTAGCGACGAAGATGAGTTTAACCAAACCTTAGTACCATCGGGCAGTACAACGTCATACTTGCCCCCCCGCGGAATGGTAATGGTGGTTAAGGCATTACCCTTTAATTGCTCATTGTTTTCTCCGTCATTTTTGATAACTAAACCATTTCCGGATTTAGATATGGCTACGCTGCCTTGCTTACTTAATACACCATTTGCGGCGTTATCAAGCACTATCTGTTTCCCGTTTGATAGTGTTAAAACAGCTTTGTTGGAGCCGGGTGGAATATCATTTTCTATTACTTTAGTCCTCTTGGCGATGTATGATACCGGCTTTACACGGTTTAAACTAATAAAAAACAGKCTAATGGATATAAATAACAATACAGCTGCTGCTGCCGCAAATTGCCACCTATATCTATTTATAACAGGTATTTTTTGTTGATGAATACTTTTTTGCAATTTGTTACGCAATAATAACCGTATGTGATCCTCATCGCCCATGGTACTTTTATTCCACAGATCATCAGTCAATCCAGCCTTATCCTGGTAGTTTTTTATCAGTAACTCTTCCTCGGGGCTACAGTTCCCTTTTAAATATTTCTCGCACAGAGAAAGATATTGTTCTTCGGTCATCAATCAGGGTACGTATGGGTTTAATATTGGGTTATATAAGTATAGATACATATGGATGCGGCAACACACATAAAAACAAAAAAATATTTTTGCTTTAGTATGCAATCCATGAAGAGATTGGGATAATAATCAAGAACTCCGGTTAAAAAGTTTATTAACTGATTTTTAATCCATAGCTTTATGTTACCAATTGTATGCTCAACCAAAGTTTAACAGATCCCGAATTAATTGGGGCAATGCTTCAGAATGACGAAAAAGCGTTCAATCAACTTTTTGAACGCTATTGGTCGCGTGTTTATACAGTTGCCTACCGATATGTTAAAGACGAAGAAGCATGCCTGGAAATAACTCATGATATTTTTTTGAATATTTGGAACAAGCGGCATGAGTTAAATATAAACTCTTTTAAAAGCTATGTAATTACCGCCGCCAGTTATCATGGTATCCGCAAAAAGCAAACGCTCAAAGCCGCCCCAATTCACTATGTAGAAGATTATGAAAATAGCGAAGATGATGCCTATGCACTTAATCAACTTTCGGAAACGAATGAAGGTGAAACAAAAATATGGGAAACCGAATTTGATTTGACGATTGACACGTTATTAAATGACCTGCCCAAAAGATGCCGCGAAATTTACAAAATGAGTAGAAAAGACAATTTGTCTATCAGTGAGATCTCTACCCGTTTAAATATCTCCAAACGCACCGTTGAAAATCAGCTCACCAATGCCCTGAAGCACCTGCGCACCTCGTTAAAATACATGCTTATCATTATTATAATAGCAAGTTGGTAACAAAACTTAACGGACTGCCGTTCCCTTAAACCGAAATTATTTAACGCCAATTATACCTGCTAATGGCCTTTTGCTTTGTAAAAAGTTACGCCTAAAGGAGTTAATGCGGTTAATTATATATCATCGGCCAATGAAAAAATTAAAAGAGAATTTGCCAATAACTTTATAGCTACCAAAATCACATATGGTTTAAATCAATTTCCTATATTTGCGCAATTGCTCCCGTAGTTCAACGGATAGAATTATGGTTTCCGGTACCATCGATATGAGTTCGAATCTCGTCGGGAGCACTAAATGCGACTACATTGCTACCAAAGGATTGCTGCAAAAAGAGCAATCCTTTTTTTATTGACTTCCAATAAGTTGCAGGCAAACACATGGTTAACCCCCGGTGTCCTAAATGCCCCATCACTATCTAAGATTTTAATTTCTTTCATTTGATTTAAGCATTTTATGATTAAACCAAACTGTTCTCTGGTATTGAATGAGCGCCAATAAACTCATCCGGGAAGCTGATATACTTCAACTTTAGCTCATCTTCTATCTGCCTGATCGCTTTAACCGTTTTCATAAACGAGTCGGGGGTTACAGAAATGGTATCAATTCCTTCTTCGACCAGGAACTGGGCAAAATCCGGAAAATCAGATGGTCCCTGGCCGCAGATCCCCACTTTTACTTTCATTTCTTTAGCTACGCGTATCAGGAAAGAGATCATCATTTTTACAGCCTCATTACGCTCATTATATAAACCGGCCACCAGTGATGAATCCCGGTCGAGCCCCAATACCAATTGGGTAAGGTCATTTGAGCCGATAGAAAATCCATCAATATGCGCCGCGAATCGCCTGGCTAAAATCACGTTTGACGGAACCTCGGCCATTAAAAAAACCTCCAGCTTGTTTTCGCCTCTCTTTAAGCCAAAACTATCCATGGTATTGTAAACCATAAGCAGTTCATTAACCGTACGGCAAAAGGGTATCATCACCACAACATTATCCAGGCCCATCACCTCCCGTACTTTCTTTATGGCTTTGCATTCCATCCCGAAAGCTTCCTTGTACACCTCAGAATAGTAACGTGATGCACCCCGCCAGCCAATCATCGGATTTTCCTCTACCGGCTCAAAGTATTTACCTCCCGGCATATTGAAATATTCGTTGGTCTTAAAATCCGAAAATCTTACAATTACTTTATTAGGGTAAAAGGCAGCCGCAATTTTTGCAATACCGTATGATAGCTTTTCAATAAAAAACGCCTCCCCATTTTCGTAACCCTTTGTTACCCCGGCAATATGTTCGGTTAAGGCAGTATCGTTTAGCTGCTCATGCTTAAGCAAAGCCATGGGATGCACCTTGATATAGTTGTTGATGATAAATTCTTCCCTGGCCAAACCAACACCTTTGTTGGGGTAATGCGCATAATGAAAAGCCATATCCGGCGATGCCACATTCATCATTACCGGTGTGGTAGTTTCCGGAAGATCTTTGAGACTATGTTCTACTTTATCAAAAGAAATGATGCCTTCATATATAATACCAGCCTCTCCTTCGGCACAGGACACTGTTATCAGCTGGCTGGTTTTCAACAGATCGGTGGCATTTTCGCACCCTACTATTGCCGGAACCCCTAATTCGCGGGCCACTATGGCAGCATGGCATGTGCGGCCGCCTTTATTGGTGATGATGGCTGCCGCTTTTTTCATTACGGGCTCCCAGTCCGGATCGGTCATATCCGTAACCATGATATCCCCTGGCTGAAAATTTATCTCATGGATATTTTGTTTTTCAAGGCCTTCCAGTAAATGCACCCTTCCGGATGCTATTTTGTCGCCTACGGCTATACCTTTTAATACAACCTTTTTATGCCGGTTATCATCATTAATCTTAAATTCGATAATGGAGCCAACCTCCCTGCGGGAATGTATCGTTTCGGGCCTGGCCTGTACAATAAAAAGCTGCCCCGATAAGCCATCAACCGCCCATTCCACATCCATAGGGCACCATCTGCCTTTGAGTGCCGAATAATAATCTTCTATGATTACAACCCATTTACTCAATTGCAGTACTTGTTCGTCTGTTAGGCAAAAGCGCTCGGCATCAGCTTTATCGGTTTTAATTACCTGCACTCTTTCAGCCGCACTATTACCGTAAATCATCTTCTGGTGTTTACTGCCCAGCTTTTTTTCGATGATTGATTGGAAACCCTTTTTGAGCAAGGGCTTGAACACAATAAATTCATCGGGACTGATGGAGCCTTGTACAATCATTTCTCCAAGCCCATATGAACCGTTAATGATTACGGCATCCTTAAACCCACTTTCGGTATCCAGTGAAAAAGCCACACCCGACACACCCTTATCAGACCGGACCATTTTTTGAATGCAGACCGATAAGCCGATCAAAAAATCATCATAGCCAAACATCTTCCGGTAACTGATAGCCCTATCGGTAAACAGGGAGGCAAAGCAATTTTTTATGGCAATTAAAAGATCTTCTTCGCCGCTTATATTTAAATAGGTATCCTGCTGACCGGCAAACGATGCATCGGGCAAATCCTCGGCTGTAGCAGATGACCTGACAGCGACATCAACATCGGGCTGATCATATTGTGCACAGAGGTTTACATAGCCTTCGGCGATCCGGGCTTTCAGATCATCCGGAAACAGACCATCCTGAATTAACTCACGGATACTTGCACCGCATTGCATTAACTCCTGCATATCATCCACGTTGGTGCCGGCAACAATTTGTTTTATTCTTTCGTCCAGTTTATTGGAAGTGATAAAATGATAGTAGGCTGCAGCAGTTATAATGAACCCGTCGGGAATATTTATCCCAAACCCACTCAAATTTTGAAGCATCTCGCCCAAAGAGGCATTTTTGCCGCCAACAGTTTCAATATCGTTAATCGAAGCCTCGGTTAATTTCAGGATAAATTTTGCTGTTTCCATAAATATTTCGTTTAATCAAAACTACTTATCTAAAAAAAGCCTTCATTTGTAAATAATAATAAAAAATGATACTATATTAACCTATATTCTTTACTATATTCAAATTAAGGTTATCATAATATAATGAAAACCATATTCTACCCATTTTTTAAAGAGAATACAAATTCTTTCAACGTTGTGGAAAGTAAGTTGTACCATGCGTTCAATGATTTTCATTACCATGCCGAGCTTGAATTGATCTATGTAGCGGAAGGAGAGGGAACCTTGCTGATTGGCGATCAGTTTGAACAGGTTAAGGCCAATACCATGATTTTAATAGGCGGAAATGTACCGCACATGTTTAAGTTTGATACGTTCAGGTTTCAGAATGAATTGATGAACCGGGGGAAGATTTCAATTCCGCTAAGGCTTATTACCTTACATTTTGACCCGCATACCTGGGGAGAAAGTTTTTTAAACCTGCCGGAGAATGAAACATTGAACCAGCTATTTGCCGACTGCCAAAGAGGGATGACGATACAAAGCCACGATCAGGAACTTGTGAAGGACATGATGGTGATGATAATGAATACGCCCGCCTATGAACATTTTTCGTTGCTGATCAAACTCTTTACAACCATAGCCACCAGCAAAACTTCCCGGTTTATAACTGAACGGCCGGATAAACATGCCTATAATAAGATTGATGAACAGCGACTATCCAAGATCTATATATACACGCTGAATAATTTTACAAAAACGATCAAACTGAAAGACGTGGCAGACATCATCTACATGTGCCCAAACGCTTTTTGCCGCTATTTTAAATTGCGGACTAATAGAAGCTACTTTGAGTTCCTGATGGAAGTAAGGATCAATTATGCCTGCAAGCTGCTGCGCGAAAAGGATTTTAGTACAGTGGTGATCTGTTATAATTCAGGATTCGGAAACCTTTCTAATTTTAACCGGCATTTCAAAGCATTAACAGGAAAAACGCCTTTGGAATATCGAAGAAATTTTTCATCTCAAATCAGGCCGTTACACAAGTTCGTCCATTTGGTAAAGGATTGACTCATAATTTTCTGAAAACCGAAACCCATCAAAAACAATAAGCCGCCTCATATTTAATTATGAGACGGCTATTTCTTATTAAGAGTCAACAGGTTAAGAAACGCAAAAACTTTCAGGTTTCTCACCTGTATCCATGTTCCTTTTTCTTATTTCCCTTCCACAGTCAAGGGGCTAAACATTAAACCTGAAATGCATTATGTCGCCATCCTGCACTATGTAGGTTTTACCTTCAATGCCCAGCTTACCGTTTTCTTTTATCGTAGCCTCAACACCGTTGTATTTTACAAAATCATCATATTTAGTAACCTCGGCACGGATAAAACCTTTTTCAAAATCGGTATGGATAACACCAGCCGCCTGTGGCGCGGTAAAGCCCTGGGTAATTGTCCAGGCGCGCACTTCCTGTACACCTGCGGTAAAATAGGTAGCCAGGTTAAGTAAACGATAAGCAGCTTTGATCAGCTTGTTAACGCCCGATTCTGTTAAACCCAGATCGTTCAAAAACATCTGGCGCTCCTCATATGATTCAAGTTCGGCAATCTCGGCTTCTATTTGTGCAGATATGATCAGTACTTCGGCTTTTTCATCAGCAACGGCAGCTTTTACTTTTTCAACATAAGCGTTACCTGTACTTACAGATCCTTCATCAACATTACAAACGTACATTACCGGTTTGGCAGTAAGTAACCATATATCAGCAATGTATTCTTTATCCTCTTCGGCCACCGGGGCAGTACGGGCCGATTTACCCGAAAGCAAGTGGTTTTTATAAACGGTTAAAACATCAAAGGTTTTTTTTGCCTCTTTGTCGCCACCGGTTTTGGCCATTTTTTCAACTTTTTGGATCTTTTTTTCAATTGAATCCAGATCTTTCAACTGCAATTCGGTATCAATGATCTCTTTATCGCGAATAGGATCAACAGAGCCGTCAACATGTATCACGTTATCATTATCAAAGCAACGCAAAACGTGAATAATAGCGTTTGTAGCACGTATATTGGCCAAAAACTGGTTACCCAAACCTTCGCCTTTGCTGGCACCTTTTACAAGGCCGGCAATATCAACAATTTCGATAACGTTGGGCACAATGGCCTTCGGTTTAACTATCTCGGTAAGTGTTGTTAAGCGCTCATCCGGCACAGTAATTACGCCTACGTTTGGCTCAATAGTGCAAAACGGAAAATTTGCCGCCTGCGCCTTGGCATTTGATAAGCAATTAAAAAGTGTTGATTTGCCCACATTTGGTAAACCCACTATCCCACATTGTAAACCCATTTTGTTAAAAATTAAATAAGCCCCCTCTAAATCTCCCCCGGAAGGGGAGACTTCATATGTTATTTGTGTTAAAATAGCCCTCCCTTCCGGGGAGGGTTGGGTGGGGTTTAAAGGCTGCAAAGATAACAGAAATTTTTGCCTAATAATTTGAAAAAATAAACGACTTTTGCCGTCGTTTAAAAAACGAAAAACGGTTTATAATAAGATGTAAAAAACGAGGGCTTTTTATGGAAGAGATGGTTGAGCAAATAGAATTACTACTGGAAAAGGAAGACAATACCGAATTACAGGAATATTTGAACAACCTTAATATATCGGATGTTGAAGAACTGATTGATGAACTTCCTGAACATGGCCCCCTTTTTATCGAGATCCTATCCCTTAATCGTGCCGTTAACGTGTTCCGGATATTGGATTTTCCAACGCAGGAACGTATTATCAAAAAGCTTTCGGGTCAAAAAGTTGAAGAACTTATAAATGAGCTGCCTCCCGATGACCGCACATCCCTTTTTAGTGAATTGCATGGTGATGCCGTTCAAAAACTAATCCTGCATCTATCGCCCGAAAACCGCAAGGAAGCACTATCGCTTTTAGGGTATGAAGAGGACAGCGTTGGCCGTTTGATGACGCCGGATTACATCGCCGTAAAAAAAACATGGGATGTTACCCGCGTATTATCACACATCCGTCGTTACGGTAAAAACTCCGAGACGATTGATGTAATTTATGTTATAGATGAAAACGGCCAGTTGCTGGATGATATCCGGATTCGCGAGATATTGCTGGTGAAACCCGAAACAAAGGTAAACGACCTGATGGATGGCCGTCTAATTGCCCTGAGTGCCAGTGATCCGCAGGAAGAAGCCATCAATATTTTCAGGATGAACAACCGCACGGCACTACCCGTGGTTGATAAGGAAAATATTTTGCTTGGTATAGTAACCATTGATGACATTTTATGGATAGCTAACGAAGAGTATACAGAAGATATTCAAAAAATAGGTGGTACCGAGGCGCTGGATGAACCATACCTGGATATTAATTTATTCCTGCTGGTAAAAAAACGCGTTGGCTGGCTGATCATCCTGTTCCTTGGCGAAATGCTTACCGCTACCGCGATGGGCTTTTTCGAAAAATCAATTGCCAAAGCTGTTGTACTGGCCTTGTTTATCCCGCTTATTATTTCAAGCGGCGGCAACAGTGGCTCGCAGGCATCAACCCTTATTATACAGGCTATGGCATTGGGCGAAGTTACTGTGGCCGACTGGTGGCGGGTTATGCGCCGCGAGCTGCTATCAGGCCTTATGCTGGGCTTAACGCTTGGACTAATAGGCTTCATGCGTATATACATCTGGACATTATTTTCGCCTATTTATGGCCCGTACTGGATGCTGGTTGGCTTAACTGTAGGCTGTGCCCTGGTAGGTGTGGTTTTATGGGGATCATTAGCCGGATCAATGCTCCCGTTGATATTAAAAAAACTGGGCGCCGACCCTGCCACCTCATCTGCACCGTTTGTGGCTACACTGGTTGATGTTACCGGCCTTATTATTTATTTTACAGTTGCGGTAATTTTAATGAAGGGCACGTTGCTTTAGGGATATTGCCAGGGTATAAGTTACGTTTAATCATACTAAATCTTAAAACTAAATAGGTTTAAAATAAAGAAACCCCGCCAAAAGCAGGGTTTTCTTGTAATATTAGTTTAGTGGTTGTTCAGTGTTATATCTCGAATGAGAAATCTTCATCGGCAGCTGCTTTGGCAATTTCGGCGTTTTCGCTGTATTCGTAGCGTTTTTCAACAACGTCCTGGTTTGCCTTAATGTAGTCAACAGTATCTTTTAACCCTTCGGCAAATTTTTCAAAATCTTCTTTATATAAAAATATCTTGTGTTTTATAAAAACACCATCCTCCAAACGTTTCTTGCTTTCTGTTATAGTAACATAGTAGTCGTTTGATCGGGTTGCTTTTACATCAAAAAAATATGTCCTCTTCCCGGCTCTCACCTTCTTTGAAAATACCTCTTCCCGCTCTCTATTGTCAAAATCTCCCATAATGAATATACCTGTAATTAGTTTTGGTTGGCATAAATATAAATAAAATTTCAAACTGCAAGTATTTTATTGAATTTTATTGCGCATTTTAAAACAAAACAGGCAATTCCCTGTGTCTGATTTTAATTATTAAGCGTCCTGCTCTTCTTCAAGCAATTGTTTTTCGTACAGATCAAAGTAGGTACCCTTAAGCTGCATCAGGTATTCGTGGTTACCGTGCTCTACAATTTGGCCTTTGTCCATCACCAGTATTTTATCAGCATTTTTTATGGTGGATATGCGGTGCGAAATGATAATACTCGTTTTACCCTGCATCACGCGGCCCAGGTTATTCAGTATCTCTTCCTCGGTACGGGTATCCACTGCCGAAAGGCAATCATCAAATATCAGGATCTGTGGATGTTTAAAAATGGCCCTCGCTATTGATACACGCTGCTTTTGACCTCCAGATAGCGTTACACCGCGCTCCCCTATCAGGGTTGTAAAACCGTGTTCCAGTTCCATAATGTTATTATAAACAGCGGCATCCTTAGCAGCCTGCTCAACACCCGGCAAATCAAGCACATCGGCACTGAAGGCTATATTATTGGCTATGGTATCCGAGAACAAGAAAACCTCCTGCGGCACAAAGCCAATCTGCGACCGGTAGCCCTCCAGGTTAAATTGCTGTAAAGGGATGTTATCAGCAGTTATTTCGCCGCCGGTGACATCGTACATCCGCATTACCAAATTGGCTATGGTTGATTTACCCGAACCTGTACGACCAATAATTGCCACCATTTGCCCCGGATCAACGTTAAAGGAAACATTTTTTAAAGCTTGTATACCGGTA
This sequence comes from Mucilaginibacter sp. P4_G9, assembly GCF_056400985.1. NCBI lineage: Bacteria > Pseudomonadati > Bacteroidota > Sphingobacteriia > Sphingobacteriales > Sphingobacteriaceae > Mucilaginibacter > Mucilaginibacter sp. P4_G9. Next base: position 26,130 of record NZ_JBFUKF010000022.1, read on the forward strand.
TCCTGGTAAGTAAATGATACATTATTAAACTCAAGCGCGCCTTTAAGGGTATGTACCGGCGCTTTGGTTGAAATAATTTCGGGCTGCTGTTGCAAAAACTCGTTGATCCGTTTTTGCGAGGCAGCCGCGCGCTGGATGAGTGAAGTTACCCAGCCCAGGGAAATCACCGGGAAGGTAAGCATATTTAAATACACAATAAACTCGGCAATGTTACCTGATGTAATGTTGCCCTTCATTACCTCAACCCCGCCAACGTACATGGTAATTACGTTACTTAAACCCACCAACAACAGCATAATAGGATAAAACAAAGCTTGCACCCGGGCCAAAGCCATGGAGTGTATTTTATAGTTCTCACTTTCGGCGGCGAAGTTTTTACGAACAAAACCTTCACGCACGTATGATTTGATGACCCTGATACCCGAAAAATTTTCCTGCACAAAGCTGGACAGGCCCGATAAACGCTGCTGAATCTGTTCGCTGCGGTAATTGATCACGTTGTTTACATAGTAAATAATGCCCGCCAGTATGGGCAGCGGCAACACCGAAAATATGGCCAGCCTTACATTCACCGTAAGCATGGCGTATATCACCAGGATAAACAGCACCACCGTATTTATGGTATACATAATACCCGGCCCCAGGTACATACGTACACGACTTACATCCTCGGTAACGCGGTTCATCAGGTCGCCGGTATTGTGGCGGCGGTAGAAGGCCAGAGAGAGGCGCTGGTAGTGACCATAAATTTCGTTCTTCAGATCGTACTCAATATGGCGCGACATGAGGATGATGGTTTGCCGCATAAAAAACAGGAAAAGCCCCCTCAGCAGGGCCAGCAGCAGTACCAGCACGCCGAAAAGCATCAGGCTGCTGCCAAAAATATCATAGATCATACCCTGGCGGTTAAAACCCGCGAAAAGCTGGTAAGCACCAATGTTTTCGGTAACCAGGTCAAAGGCTACGCGGATAACCTGGGCGGGCAGTACGCCCAAAACATTGGATATAATTACAAACAACACACCGGGAATTAATCGCCAGCGGTATTTGTAAAAGAATTTATTGAGGTACGCGAGGTCTTTCATAAAGCCGAAAGTCTGGAGTTTTAAGTCCGTAGTCAAAAGTATTAAAATTTGGGAGGATTGTTGCTGAGGGAAAGTAAACCGGGTGTAAGAAAAAAAATTGGCGGGATTTTCGGCCGCGGGTTAAGCCAATTTCAATCCCGGAAAATATATTTAGTTAAGTTCAAAAAAATGGACAATAATTGATATTAAAGGATAGAAATTGTTAGAAAAATCGAGAAAAATATACAAATATTATATGATGCATTTTTTTAACCGAACTATCACCGTTGCCTGCCTTTCGGCACCGCGTTCTTGTCCTGTTGGCTCACTTAAACGCCACCTGAAAAGCACCTTTGGGATACCATGCTATCCAATGGGTGAAAACAAAAAATCAAATTCGTATTGAAAGGAATAGTTACGGGTGCGTCGCGCTTCTGACCTGCGCTGTATCCAGACCAAATGAGGAATAAAATCATCTACTGACAAAGTAGTGTCACCATAGGTATGGCAGGGGCTGCGTAACTTTGTATGTATCCCGGTTACGAGGAACCCATCACGAAGTTTTGAATTAAACATATGAAGTAAATTTTGAAGAAAAAAAAATGTTAACGACACATTTTATATTAAATAAAATATATTATTTTTATCACCAAATAAAATTATATTATAATTTATAAATACCTTTTTACCTACAACCTATTTAACCACCTTAACCCCTATCACAATAACATGAAACTATCTCGTCAGTACTCTTAAGATACAACCCACACAATTCCTGATTTTAACTCATTCAGCATAGCCATAAAATGGTTGTTATGCCTGTTATGTTAATTTTTTTGAGCGGAACAAAGTTCTAATTACATTTTTTTTATCTCCCAAATAAACTATTACTCATCGTGAAAAAACTATCCTTTACACTTATTATTCTTTTATCAGTTTCGCAATTCTTACATGCGCAATGGACCAATGGCACAAATATTAATAACACCAATGCAGGAAACGTTGGTATTGGC
>NZ_JBFUKF010000023.1:0-28078 GCF_056400985.1 Mucilaginibacter sp. P4_G9
CCTTAACGTTACCGTATCAAAAAACCACATAGGCTGAGGGTTTTGATAAAAGAGGATCTGAAATAACGATTCTTTATTTTTGGCTAAGAAATTATCCATTCAAATTCAAGTCACTATATAAAATTTCGCATCTATTATCACACCCGCCTAATTCAACGCAAAATTAGGTTTATTATATAATTCATGCTATTATTCATAAATAAATAATATTCTGTTAATGAATTAGCTTTTTAAGCAATAATTTAATAAAACACAATATACGGGTTTGCATAATTTAAACCTGATAAGTATACATGGCTTGCCTTAATACCGTTTGCTGCAGCAGAAATACGCGGTTATCGTTTGTATCTCAACGTAGCCCTACTTTTTTCAATTGCGTATATGTACGCTTTAAATAGCGTATTGATACTACATGCCCTATGTAGATTAATCCACAATTTTGACATCATAAAATTTACCTAAACAATGATTGTCAGCAATTTAAAAACAAAGTTAGTGAGCAGCGTGAATATAAACGCCGCAGGGATCATTTACCTGCTCATACTTCAATAATCGTAAAACTATAAGCGCATTCCATTTAAAAATTTAAACCTTATAAACATTTAAAAATTATGAAAAATTTAGTCACAGGTCTGGCCGGCGCTATCGGCTCAAAGTATCTTAAAAACCACAACAAGCTTGTTTTTGTAGAATACGGCGGTTTTATTTCCAAACTCGATCTTGTACAGGGCTCGGCTGGCATTGTATCGCAGGGAACAGCAATTATTAAGGGCACCTGGCTTTTTGATTGTGAAACGGGCACTAATGTTGGCATGGGCGCCACTGCAGATATCTGGTGGGAACAAATTGACAGTGTYAAACGCCAAATGGTACCCCAGGGTACAGCGCAAATAGTTAACCTGGGGCAGGTTAATTTTGGCCAGCTTACACCAGCCGCCATGCAATTGTTCAATTATACTTCAAGCGCTATTATTGGCAATAATGATGCCTCCAATAAATTAGTTGCAGGCGATGTTTTTTGCGTTAAAACCCGCGAGGGCAATTATGCCAAAATAGGCGTTGTAGCTTATGGTTACGACCTTAAGATACAATGGGTAACCTATAAGCTGAACCCCGCATATGCGCATATCGGCATAGGCTACAACCAGCCCGAGGACATCTGTGTATTAAGTAACGAAGCCACCGCTTATGTTACCGAACGCACGGGCAATATTGTTAGAGTAAATTTAGCTAATGCTAACCGTAATGTATCAACCGTGGTATGTACGGGCTTAAACACACCACAGCAGCTTTGGGTAGATGAAGTCCATAACCAGGCCTACGTAGTTGAGTATGCCAATCCGGGCAGGCTTATCAGGGTTAACCTGGGCACAGGGGTGCAAACGGTTTTGTATAATGGTTTAAACCTGGCAGTGGGATTAACGTTATCGGCCAACCTTTCTTATGCCTATATTACCGAGCAGGGACTAAACTGCGTAAGCCGTATAGAACTGGCAACCGGCATTAAAGTAACAATAGCCACGGGCTTAACCAGTCCGTTTTACCTAACCTGGGCCGATGCTACAGAAAGCCGCTTACTGGTAGCCGAGCGCGACCCGGCAAACCGCATCTCGGTTGTGGATGTTACCAAAACTACCGCAAACGTAAACCTGCTTATCGGTGGTACCGCATTTCGCCCATCAAGTGTAACCGTAATCACACCGGGCATCTATTGCGTTGCCGCTAACAATCAAATTGACCAGTACTTTTTAACTTTAGGTACAGGCAACTTCCTGTACAAAGGCATTGGCTATGTTGCCTGGAACCTGATTCCGGCCAGCGGCAAGGCCGATACCACCTCGCTGCCCACCTACCCCTACCAGTTTCCTAAAGATTCGCCTTTCGGCGGCACCCTTCCTGTAAATATTGATCATTATCATGCATGGAACTCGGGTATTACCTATTACCGCGTACTGGTAGATGGCCTACCCCGCACAGATAGCTGGAGCGAAGTACGTATGGACCCTGCAACCGGTTACTATAATATTGTTGAGGCCAAAAGCACCCAGCCAGGCGGTTATTATGCTGTGCACAACCCGGTATATTCCTACATGGAAACAGATATCGGCTGCAAACTGGGCAGCAACAACCTTACCAACGGCTTGCATAGCCTGGCTGTAGAGTTTTATGATGCAGCACACAACCTGGTATCAACCATGGGCAACAACTTATTTATTGATAACCAGCAATGCGTAGCATCCTTAGATATGCCGTTACTTGATGGCAACCACGCTACTACCGATTGTGGTTATTTAAAATACACCGATAAAACACACCCGGTATCGCTGCATTGGGTTGCATCTCACCCAATGGGCTTTGCCACCTATGGCTTTAGCATTATTAAGGGAGCCAATGGTTTCGATAGCGTATCGGGATCGCTTTTACCGGCTACTTTTGTAGATTATACCTATGTAAAACCGGTTTCTGTTATGCTGGGCTCCTGCCCCGGCGTAGCAGCCTTTGCCGAATCGCTTGCTGTATACTCCACAGTAATTAATGGCGTAGGCAGGCAATCACAGTACGATGCGTATAAAAGCATAGCATTTTGCCTGGCGCCTTAAATATTACAGGGTCATTGTTATTAATAAATTTCACAGTCGCTTTCCTATGGGAAGCGGCTGTTTTTGCTATACGGATAAGCACGGCACGGGTTCGGGCGCCGTTTAACTTAAAACCCGCTTACCAGTATACTAATCCTACAATCCAAGCGTTTTTCCTGCATCACTATTTACGATATGAATAAACAGGTGGCGCTTGCCCAAATACGTTTTAATACCGAGAGTAACGGCCGGGACCTATGCTGGCGACTGGTTTTGGATGGTGAAGAAGTACTGGTTGATTCTGTAAACATACATGCCCCGGTTTTTACCTCGCGCGATTGGATTGAACCCATAAATAAATTTAAACACCATATTTCTGTTGCCGATTGCCGTGTGGATATTGACGAAGCCGGAGCAGCACTGATTACAGCCGGTTAGGTGGATTTTTTGGACGAAGGACTGGAAGACAAAAGACTTTCGGACAAAGGACTTTCGGACGAAAGCAGACAAAAGAACACTTCATTCAGCAGTTAGCAGGAAAAATCCTTTGTCCGAAAGTCCTTCATCCGAAAGTCCAAATTTCTTTGAAAAAGGACCCTGAGGCCGCATGCTAAGTAATGAACTATTTCAGTACAACAGGCATCGCTAACATGCATATAAGTATGTTTTTGGGGCGGGCAATAAGTTTCCCATTTTTGTCCATTTTATTTCTCAACCCACCGAATTCTTTATCACTTTATAGTTGATTTTAATTGGAATAGAATTTGAGTATCCCGAGAAAAACCTTCATCGCAAAACAAAATTTTCTCCATGAAAAATACTTTAAAAATTACAATTACAACACTGATTGGCATTACCCTACTTTACACAGCTTGTAAAAAGAACGACGCAAAAATTACCGATACACAAAAAACAACAAGTGTTAGTCAGTCTGAAGTCGCTAAAAAAATGGCCTTAAGCGTTTACATGTCTTTGTCTACGCAGTTAGCATCTGCACACATAAGCCATTCAAGCGCTGGCGGTAAGGACAAATTAACCATCATGGGTCAAACAATTTTAACCAAATGTGGAGATTTCGAAACCACGCCAACTAATAGAACAGTAATTAATGGCGATACGACCCGTAAATATACGGGCAACTCAAAATTTACTTATTTGTGCGACGGAACATTATGGGCGAATGGCTATAATATTAATGCATATGCTTTGGACGATACCATGCACACAGTTGTTAGTGGCAAAGGATTTGAAAATGTTTATGATGACCTTTTGAATTTTCATGTAAAAGCCTCTGATGGCATTTATTTTACAACCGCCGGAAGCGCGTCGGCTGCTGCCCGTTTTAACGTACTGAATAAAAATGTTCTGAGCGAATCGCATTATTTCTCTACCAAATATTTGTTTCAAGAAGTAGTTGGCCGCAGAGTACAATCGGCTGATAAAACAACAGGGAAGTTTGTACTTGGGAAAGTGTACTTTGATTATGAGGAAAGTCACGATTATAAAACCTCACCTGATAAGAATTCAAAGGCCGGCAATAGCGGTTATATGGTGTTTTTGGATAATGATACTTTAGAATCTTATTTTAAAATAGAAGGCACAACAAACTCATATTACAAATACGTTATCAACCTGCTAACCGGAGAAGTGAGCAAACCTGAGCGCATTAATTAAATATTAAATTAAGCAAACCAGAAAAGAAGCTGTCACGAAAAGGGCAGCCTCTTTTTATTTATTGAGATTTTCCGCAACTTGAAGGCATGGGAAAGGGAGAATCAAACAAGATAGTCTTTAAGCCATATGCGCCTGACCGGTTGACGTTGTAGGCATCCGCCCTCAGATTCCTCTGCGAGAGAACCTGAAGAAAAATCCTTTATCCGAAAATCCTTTGTCCCAAAGTCCAAATCCTTACGCTTTCATCCAAAAATCCTTCGTCCAAAAAACTATCTTTGTCGGCATGAATATTCTGATCATCGGTTCTGGTGGAAGGGAAAGCGCCTTCGCCTGGAAAATTGCACAAAGTCCTAAATGTCAAAAGCTTTTTATTGCTCCTGGTAATGCCGGCACGCACCAGTATGGCACCAACGTTAACCTCAAAGTTACCGATTTTGAGGGCATTGGGGCTTTTGTTATCGCAAACGCCATCGGCCTGGTGCTGGTTGGCCCCGAAGAACCACTGGTTAAGGGAATTCATGATTTCTTTTTGGCCGATGCTCAGCTGAAAAATGTACCGGTAATTGGTCCGCAGCAGCATGCCGCCCAGCTGGAAGGCAGCAAGGATTTCAGCAAGCAATTTATGCAAAAGCATAACATCCCAACCGCCGCCTACAAAACTTTCACAAAAGATACCCTGCAGGAGGGTCTTAGTTACCTGGCCACTGCGGGTTTGCCCGTGGTGTTAAAGGCCGATGGCCTTGCAGCCGGCAAAGGCGTATTGATTTGCCTTACGCTTGAAGAAGCACAATTAGAACTTACTCAAATGCTTGCCGAAGCTAAGTTTGGCGATGCAAGTTCGAGCGTGGTGGTTGAGCAGTTTTTGCAGGGCATCGAGCTATCAGTTTTTGTAATGACCGATGGCACCAACTACAAAATACTTCCCGAAGCCAAAGACTATAAACGTATTGGCGAGGGGGATACCGGCTTAAATACAGGCGGCATGGGCTCTATTTCGCCGGTACCTTTTGCTGATGCTGCCTATATGAAAAAGGTTGAGGAACTGGTAATAATTCCTACCGTTGAGGGACTAAAAAAGGATAATATCCCCTATAAGGGTTTTATATTTATAGGCCTGATGAACAAGGATGGCGAGCCGTGGGTTATTGAGTACAACTGCCGTATGGGCGATCCCGAAACCGAAAGTGTAATGCGCCGCATTGAAAGCGATTTTGTAGACCTGCTACAGGGCGTTGCCGAAGGTAACCTCAGCGAAAAAGAACTCATCATATCGGGCAAAACTGCAGCTACCATAGTAATGGTTGCAGGCGGCTATCCCGGCGAATACCTCAAAAACAAAGTAATAACCGGCACCGAAAACGTCCGCGATTCGATAGTATTCCACGCGGGTACCGGTAACGATGGTGAAAACGTGATAACCACCGGGGGCAGGGTTTTAGCCATAACCTCACTACAGGACAACATGTTTAACGCCCTGCAACAAGCCACCGCCGATGCCAGCCGTATTTATTACGATGGTATGTACTTCAGGAAAGATATCGGGTTTGATCTATTATAGTCATTGGTCATTGGTCATTGGTCATTGAACGCGGTAAATAACTATAATATAAAAGGGAGATAAGTGTACGACTTACCTCCCTTTTATATTTTCGAGTTAACTATCAGAAAGGTCAATGACTAATGACCAATGACTGATGACCAACTATATCTTCCCGAAGATTTCGGCGAGCTTATCTTCCAGATCATCGCCACGAAGGTTTTTGGCAATTATCTTTCCGTTGGGGTCTAATAAAAAGTTTTGCGGAATACCGCGAACGGCGTATAAACCGGCCGCTTTACTATCCCAGAATTTAAGGTCGGATACGTGATTCCAGGTAAGGCCGTCTTTATGGATGGCGGCCATCCACTTGTCTTTCCCATTTGGTTTATCGAGCGATACGCCCAAAATAGTGAATTTTTGACCCTTATAATGGTTATATGCCTTTACCACATTGGGGTTTTCCCTGCGGCAGGGACCGCACCATGATGCCCAAAAATCAATCAAAACATATTGCCCGCGAAATGAAGACAGGTTAATGATCTTTCCACTGGTATCAGCCTCGGCAAATTCAGGCGCTATTGCACCCAACGCTACAGCCTTAAATTTAGGCATCCTTTCGCCCAGGGCTTTGCCTGCTTCGGTGCTCTTTACAGCAGGTGTTAAGGCATCGTATAAAGGTTTAAGATCTACATAATCGGCGCTGTAGGCCAATGATTCAAGAGCGTTCAGGCTTATAATGGAGCCCGGATTTTCCTGGATAAATTTTTTATCTATAGCAGCGCTCATATCGTCGATGGCTTTTTCATCGGCTTTTGCTTTTTTGATATATTCAGGAGAAGCCTTTTGCTCATCGGTAGCTGCTTTTTGCTTTTCTTCCAAAGCCGCATAAGCATCATTCACCGGTTTTTGCACTAACTGATATTTTTCGTTTTCCTGGTTAGTTTTTGGTCCGTCAACCGTTGCGTTTTCTATCTTATCGTTGCCAGTTACGTTAATAACGCCGGGTTCAAGGTAAATTACGCGGTAACCATCGGCGTTGCCTGCACCCGTACCTTTACGATTAAATAACAGGTAGGCATTAAGCGGCGCGGCGCCAACAGAACCTGCAAAGTGAAACTTACCATTAACTACAGTACAGGAATCATAAATAGGCTTGCCCTTAGGGAACCTGTATTCGAGGTAAACCTTGGCAGGGGTGTTAAATTCACCTATTTTTCCTTGTATGCTATATTTGGTATCCTGTGCAAAAGCAATAGCGGGTAGCGTGGCTAATGCTAATAATATTGTTTTTTTCATAAGAGATAAAGTTTATATCGCAATATAATATGTAAAAACAATATATTACTAATAGTCAGTAAAAAGTTACATTGTTTTTGGTTGATTAAGTGCATAGTGAATGTTTGATTAAATTTAGACAGCAGAGGGCAGCTTTGCCAACAGTCCGGGTTTTATCCAACTTAATCAACCACCCATCAACCTATATCTTCCCAAACAATTCCTGCAGCTTGGCATCAAGGTCTTCGCCGCGCAGATTTTTGGCGATGATCTTTCCGTCGGGCCCTATCAGGTAATTTTGCGGGATAGAAGTTATAGAATAAAGCGCGGCTACCGCGTTGTTCCAGTATTTAAGATCAGATACCTGGGTCCAGTCGAGGCCATCATTTTTAATAGCCGCAAGCCAGGCTGATTTGCTGTCAGCCTTATCCAATGATACCCCTAATACGGTAAAGTTTTTTGCTTTGTATTTGTTATAGTTGCGCACCACGTTAGGATTTTCCTGGCGGCATGGACCGCACCACGAAGCCCAAAAATCAAGTAGCACGTACTTACCCCTGAATGATGATAGTTTAACAGGGGTGCCGTTTACATCGTTTTGCGTAAAATCGGGAGCAACAGCACCAACGGCAGTCGCTTTTAACATATCAAGCTGGCTTTTTAAAACCCTGCCGGCCTCGGTTTCCCTTACACTTTGCGATAACGAATTATACAAAGGCAGAATTTCACCGGGATCAGGAGACGGGCCGCCTACCGAGCTTAAAGCAAGTAAACTAAGGTAACTGTTGGGATTATCGGTTATAAAGCTTTTTAAAGTAAAACTCTGCAGCGTTTGCAACGCTTTGTACTTGGCCTGCATACTGCTTTGAAAAGCAGGCGACTTTTGCTGTTCCGGCGTTGCAGCCTTAATTTCGGCCATTAATTTTTCGCCCCTTAAATTGATACTTTTCAGTTGCTCCTGCAGTTTTACATTATCAATATTAAGCTGCGACCCGGCAATCTGCGCTTTTTTTACAGAGTCTTTGCTGGTAATGGTTAATGTACCTTTATCAATAAAAAAGCTCAGGTTATCCGCATTATTTGAGAGGGCCCTGCCATCAGAATATTGCTGTGCAAATTTTTCAATACCAACTCCCTTATAATCAACAACCAGCGTGGCATTAACAGGGTTTAGCATTGTTCCTTTAAAACTGAACACGCCATTAACAACATCGGCAGAATCAATTACGCTATTAGCACCTAACTGGTATGACAAGTAAACTTTAGCCGGAGCACCGGTATTTCCTATTTTCCCGTTTATTGTAAACGTATCCGGGGTTTGGGCAAACGCCATAACCGGCAACAACGCGGTTATTAAAAAATATATTTTCTTCATCAGAATATTAAAACTATAAGATTTGATAACGTTAAAATGCTGTTCTAATTGTAATTATTAGTTCAATTTTTGATAGGTACGCCACCACAGGTCTGGCAATTCGCCGGATGTGGCTGTTTTATAATCGGCATAACTACAGGGCACCAGGTGAAAACGCTCATTACGCGACCCACCGGTTGGGTACGGTACCTGCATCCACCAGCGATCGGATTTCTTGCTTTTTACAAATACCACTTCCTGGTCTTCATGTTTAAGGCTGGTTTTGTAAATAAGGTATTGTGATTTTGGGTTGAGCGGAAAATCACGCTTCCGGCCATAAAAACCATCCACAAAATACCATATCATCTGCGCCAGCAACATAGCAGTTTGGCCATTATTATCATACGCCGGATTAAATTCGTAAAAGCCAATAGAGCTCAATTTATCATTAAACCCCGCATACCGGCATAGCTGGCAGGCCTCCTGCCCGTTAAAGCCGTTGGGCGAAGCATTGGCATTTCCCATAGCATCCGATGACCGGATAGCCCCCACATCAAAACTGATCATGCTGGCGTTACGGATGGCAGGTTCTGTTACGGCTACGTTGCCGCTCAGTTCGCCAAGGCGGTGTACATCAAAGTAAAGCTTATCCATTACCCGCAAACTCTCCTGGCTGGCAAAATAGGTTTGATAACCCAGGTTACTGAAATTGAACAGGTAATTGGGCTCGTGTAAAAATATCTTATTGAGATAGGATTGCGAGGTGGTTTCCAAACTTCCGGATGTTTCATCCTCATCCAGGTCAAACCGCGAATCGATCACCACCAGGTCTACTTTTTGCTCCAGTTCTTCATACCCCAGGTACTGGGCATAGGTAAGGTCCTGCCCGCCACCTATAATAACAGGCACAATATCCTTTTTAACCAATTCAGCAATTACGGTTTTAAGGGCAAAATAGGTATCGGTAACTGTAGCCCCGGCAACAATATTACCCAGGTCGGCAATTTTTAAATTATAACCACCTTCGTTAAGCTGGTATAGTTTTTCGCGGATATAATCGGGACCAAGGGCGCAGCCCTGGTTATCGGTCGCGTTGCGGTCGTCCATCACACCAATAATGGCGAGGTCGGTTTTTTCTTCCAGGTCAGGAAAATCGACCGAATAATGCACAATTATATCGCCAAGCTGGCTGGTATAATACCCCTTTTTAGGAGCGATCTTTTTTAGATCAACAGGTGTAAAAAAATCAGCTAAGGACATTAATTGTAATTTGAAAATGTGCTAATTTGAAGATTTGAAAATGATCAATCGCTTACTTCAGCTGCAAATATGCAAATTTTCAAAAGCAGTGTATGATAAATCATCAAATGATATTGTGCACTTTTACATTTTCAAATCAGCACATTTTCAAATCTTCAAATTAAAATGATTCTTATTACTGGCGCAACAGGTTTTTTAGGGGCCGAACTGGCAAAGCTGCTGGTTAAATCCGGTGCGCATATTCGCTGCACAAAAAGGACTACCTCAACTATACCTGCTTTACTTGTTCCTTTTCAATCACAAATTGAATGGGTTGATGCCGACCTGCTGGATATTTTTGCATTGGAGAACGCGCTGGAAGGTGTAACCCAGGTTTACCATTGCGCGGCATGGGTATCGTTAAAAGCTGCCGATAAAAAGCCGATGATTAACACAAACGTTACCGGTACAGCCAATTTGGTTAATTTATGCGCAGAAAAAGGTACCAGGATGGTGCATGTAAGCTCCATTGCTGCTATTGGCCTTGCCAAACCAGGCGAACTTACTACCGAAAATCACCACCTGGAGCAATCAACAGAAAATGATGGCTATGCCATATCCAAGCTGGAAAGTGAGATGGAAGTATGGCGGGGCATTGCCGAAGGTCTGGACGCTGCAATTGTAAACCCTTCGCTCATTATAGGCGCCAGTGCAGGTAAAGAAGGCAGCGGCGCCTTGTTTGAGACTGTACGTAAAGGACTTAAATTTTATACTGCAGGCAGCATTGGCTTTGTTGATGTAGAGGATGTGGCCAAATGTATGGTTGGCCTTATGAATAGCGATATCACAGCCGAACGCTATATTATCAGTGCCGAAAACTATACCTATAAAGCCATAACTACCGAAACAGCACAAGGGTTCGGGATAAAACCACCTGCTATGTTAGCCAAACCATGGTTAATGGAACTGGCCTGGCGTGGAGCTGCTGTTTGGGCTGCCTTAACGGGCGGTGATCCGGCTATTGATAAAACTTCTGCACAGGCGGCTTCTGTGACACGGAAGTTTGACAACTCAAAAATTAAAAAGGCTATCGGGATTGAGTTTAAACCGGTGAATGAAACTATTAAAGAAATATGTATTGCCTTGAGTAATTAGCGGCATTAGGTTAAAATCTTTCTTTACTCCAATATCACTATCTTGCTCTCCAAGTTTTCAAATGCAACAAGATAAAAGAAACCACCTGATTGATCTGCTAAGGATCTTAGCTGCTTCGTGGGTAGTTCTTTTTCATTTTAATCAGCCCTTAAAACATATTGATAACTGGTACCGCAACTTTTGCAAGTATGGGCATCTTGGAGTACCCGTATTTTTTATAATTAGTGGTTATTGCATATTAATCGCCCTTCAGCATGCTAAAAGGCCAGCTGAGTTTATCGTCAGGCGTTTTTTCAGAATCTTCCCACCTTATTGGTTCAGCCTGGCTATAACCGCCCTTATAATTTTGTTGCTAAAACTGATAACAGGGGTTAATTCGGCAATAGCCATACCTAAAAGCATTGCGGGAATTTTGGCAACCATTACACTTACCACATCGCCTATAAGCAATATAACTACCATAAATTGGGTGTATTGGACATTATCCTGCGAGGTGCTTTTTTACCTGACTGTATTTGCCTGCGCTTTTTTTAAGAAGCAATATTTCACCATCGCCTTAATTGCAGTAACTTTATTAAGTATTTTTTTGCCAAAGTTCGAATCGGGCCCGTTTTTCTTTTTGAACCTTTGGCCCTTGTTTAGCCTTGGTTTGGCTATATACCTGTTGCTGCATAAGCCCTGCCAAAAATGGCTTAATATTGCATTATTAATTTTGGCCATAACAGGGATTTACACTACTCATCAATCCACTGTTTATATTATATTATGTGTTATAACGACAGTGCTTATTGTAGGTAATCACTTTAAGCCGCTTAAAAATAACCTATTGAGCCGCTATGGCGATGTATCCTATTCTCTTTACCTGGTACATGTGCCCATAGGGGTTTACCTGTCAGGGCACCTCAAGATTGTAGTTATACAAACCAATATGACTTTAAATATTCTTTTTGATGTTGCGCTATTGGTATTCCTGCTGTTTCTTTCCAATTTAATGCACCTGTATGTTGAACTACCGGCTATTGAATATGGAAAGCGGTTTGGGAGGTAAAATAATCCCACAGCCAATAACTAATAAAACTCTGCTTACCCTATCAATAAAATTTTTCGCACATTTGCACCCAAGATGGAGCAGTACTTTATTATTGATTTCGATAGCACGTTTACGCAGGTTGAGGCCCTTGACGAACTGGCACGCATATCTCTCAAAAATCACCCCGACCGCGAGGGTATTTACAAACAAATTGAAGATTTAACCAACGCCTCGATGGAGGGCAAGCTATCCTTTACCCAAAGTTTAGAAGCAAGGGTTAAATTGTTGCAGGCCAACCGCGATCATTTAAAGCAGCTTATCAGCCATCTTAAGAAAAAAGTATCCACTTCATTTTCCCGTAATACTATTTTCTTTAAAAATCACCAGGACGAGGTTTTGATCGTATCCGGCGGTTTTAAGGAGTTTATTACGCCCGTGGTTACCGAGTATCATATTAAAAAAGAAAACATCTACGCCAATACCTTTGAGTTTGACGAGGAAGGCAATATTGTAGGTTATGACCGTACTAATCCCCTCTCTCAGGAAGGTGGTAAAGTTAAATTACTAAAAGAGCTGCAACTGCCCGGCGATATTTATGGCATTGGTGATGGCTACTCCGATTTCCAGTTAAAGGAATCGGGGATGATCAAAAAATTCTTTGCTTTTACCGAGAACATCGAGCGCAAATCTGTAGCCGAAAAGGCCGACCATATCACACCAAGCTTTGATGAGTTCCTGTACCTTAATAAACTGCCAAGAGCTATATCGTACCCCAAAAACCGGATTAAATGCCTGGTAGTAGGTGATATTGATGAGGATGCACAGGCCCAAATGAAAAAGGAAGGCTACAACATCCGCAACCGGGAGACTATTGAAGAAAAATATTTAGAAGAAGCAGGGGTTTTATTCTGCGATGAAGAGCATCAGCCAAATCCCGAACAGATCCAGAACGCCGGCAGGTTAAAAGTGATAGGCATTTTTGGCAAATGCAACCGCAAACTGGCCGATGCAGCTACCGATTGTGGCATTATTATATTTGATGACCCTAAACATAACCCCCATAACAGCGATTTTATTCCTAAGCGGGTTATGGCTTTTATGAACGAAGGAAAAACGCATACCAGCTGTAACTTCCCCGATCTGCAGCCGCCGAGGGTTAGTAATGCGCACCGCCTAATCCATATCCACAAAAATATACCCGGTATATTGGCTAAAATAAACGATGTGTTTGCCCGCCACAACATCAACATAGTTGGCGAGTTTTTGGTTACCAATGCCCAGATAGGCTACGTAATTACAGATGTAAACACCGGCTACGATGCCCAGGTACTTAACGAACTAAAAGCCATTGAACATACTATAAAGTTCAGGCTGCTTTATTAAGGTTGCGAGGTCCGGGTTGCCCGGAACGCAAGGTATCAGGGAAAATTTTTAAACTGTACTACACACGAACCTGAATTTATTCTTCTTCTGCAGACGGCACCACCAACACGGGTATCTCCGAATGACGGATAACGCTTTCGGCGATGCTTCCCAACAGCAAACGATCAAGACCGGAACGTTTGTGGGTACCTACTACAATCAAATCGGCATTAAACTCTTTTGCGCAATTTATTATGCCATCGCCGGTGTTGTCATATTCAACAAATTTAGATACCTGCAACCCGCTTCCAAATTCTTCTATAATACCTTCAATAACTGTTGATGATTGTTCGCTTTGCAGATTCACAAGTTCAGTTTGCATTAAGCCCAGGTTAGGATCCATCGATATACCTGTAAAGCCATCGTTAGCATCCGGCGGATAAACAACAGGTTCAATAATATGTACCAAACCAACTGCGGCGTTATATCTGCGGGCAACATCAAAGCCATAAGCAGCGGCATTATGTGCGTAAGTACTATCATCAACGCCTATCAATATTTTTCTTATTTTCATGATGTTTAAGTTTAGATCCAGAATTTCAAGGATTTAAGAATGCTCAGAATTTTATCATTCTGTTAATTCAAAAATTTTGTAAATCCTGGTTCAGATAATAAGACATACACACTTTAAAAATGTTTTATCTTTTGCAGATACTTAGGCTTATTTCAGCTCATCTCATTTTACTACCTTTGTTAATGCAATTCCATCCCGAAATTGAAGATCGCCTGGCACGGCTGCAGGAAAAATATGAGGCCATGGGCCAGGATATGAACTCGTACCTCGACGGCTTACTTTATGCCGATTTTTTAACGTATTGGGATTATATCCACCTGGATACGTTACTAAGCCTGCAAAATCCTAAAACGCCTTTCCCTGATGAAGAAATATTTATCATCTACCACCAGATAACCGAACTATATTTTAAGCTGGCCCTGCATGAGTGCCGGCAGATTACAGAAGCACAGCCGCTAACCGCTGAGTTTTTAACAGCCCGGTTAAAACGCATTAACCGTTATTTTGGTGCCTTAACCCAATCGTTCGAGATCATGGTTGATGGCATGGAGAAAGATCAGTT
This sequence comes from Mucilaginibacter sp. P4_G9, assembly GCF_056400985.1. Taxonomy (NCBI): domain Bacteria; kingdom Pseudomonadati; phylum Bacteroidota; class Sphingobacteriia; order Sphingobacteriales; family Sphingobacteriaceae; genus Mucilaginibacter; species Mucilaginibacter sp. P4_G9. The sequence goes on from NZ_JBFUKF010000023.1 coordinate 14,345, forward strand.
CCTTAAGTTCAGGATGTCGTTGTTGCCTGCCAGCGGCTTTCAATCTGGACAGTACCGGATGATTGAAATTTATGCAACCGATTTTATTAACCTGGTTGCTAAAGATAAGCGCGAAGAGCTGCGCCTCGCGTCCATAGAACAGCAGTTTGAATACCTTTACTGGAAATTTGGCGCTACAGAGCTATCAACCGGTAAAAAAACGTTAACGCTTAAGCAGTTCGAAAAAAAGTATTCCAAAACCTTCATTGAACTTGGAAAGGCGGCTGTGAATTATAATTTTAATGCCCTGGCCTTAAAATTTGAAGCAGCCGGGCAAATGACAGCCGAATTAAAAAATGAGCTGCGCCACCTGGATACCAACGTAAATGTAAACTGGCCTTTATCGCATTATAAATCGGCTGTGCGCTACCTTAACCGTGAGCCGGAAGAGATTAAAGCTACCGGCGGCACCAACTGGCAAAAATACCTGCCTCCGCGTTTCCAGAAACGTATTTTTTATCCATCACTTTGGACCGCCGAAGAAATAGAGAATTGGGGCAGGGCCTGGGTGGATAGTGTGTTGGGGTAAAGCCACAATGGTCATCCTGAATTTATTTCAGGATCTCACAGGACACTTCGACTTTATGTTGTACGCCTTGCTTGTAGGGTGCCTAAACAAGTTCGGCACGGCTTATTCATTATGCTATTTCCTTCTCAACCACTTCCGGTGGCTGTATCTGCTGTAATGATAACGGGATAAGTTTTTTGGTTTTAAGATAAGTAATGCCCACAATGATCATGGTCATGCTGCCACCAAATATTACAGAAGGCACAGTCCCTAACAGGCGGGCAGCCGTTCCTGATTCAAAAGCGCCTATTTCATTTGATGAGCCGATAAACATCTGGTTTACTGCCGATACCCGCCCACGCATGTGGTCTGGTGTTAACAGTTGCATAATGGTTCCCCTGATGATGACACTGATGCTATCGAACGCGCCTTCGGTAAATAAAAATGATAACGACAGGTAAAAGCTGCGTGATAAACCAAAACAGATAATAGAAAGGCCAAAACCCGTTACCGCAATAAGCAAGTTACGCCATGGCTTACCCATAGGCGAAAACCGCGTCATGGCCAGCATGGTTAATACTGCACCCAATGAGGATGTAGCCCGCATAATACCAAGTCCTTCGGCCCCTACTTTTAATATCTCGTTTGCAAATATGGGCAACAATGCAACAGCGCCGCCAAAAAACACCGAGAACAGATCAAGGCTCATGGCGCCAATCATCATTTTATTGCTAAACACAAAGTGGATGCCTTCGGAAAGACTTTTCCAGATACTTTCCTTAGGTACAAACACCGGCGGATATTTGCGTAATAACGCAACAAGCAATAGCGATACCAGCAGGAAAAATATAATCACGGCAAACGTGGCGGTAATACCGGTTAAACCAGGGATCAGTTTATCAGCGTAACCATAAATTAATCCCCCTGCAGCCGGGCCTATAATGGATGCCACCTGCCAGCTCGAGCTGCTCCAGGTACTTCCGTTAGGGTATAATTCTTTGGGGATGCTATGGGCGTAAATGGTAAAAGTTGCCGGTCCGTAAAAGGCCCTGGCAACACCATTGCAAAAAATCATGATGTAAATAATGGGTATTATCCAGCCGGTATGGATAACCCCGCTCATGCTTTTAAGCGTAACCACGAACATTACAACAGATGTAAGGATTACCCCGCTAAATATCAGCAGCAGCATCTTGCGTTTTTCGGATTTATCGGCAATATATCCTCCGTATAAGGCAATACAAACCGCAGGTATGGCTTCGCACAAGCCTACAAGCCCAAGTGCAAACGCACTTTTTGTTAACTGGTAAATATAAAAGCCGATTACAACGGCCTGCATGGAATATGCAAAGGTGAAACAAAAGCGCATCCCGATATAAGATCTGAAATCCTTATATCGCAATGCTGCAAAAGAATCAATTTTGGGTTTACTATCTCCTTCTTCGGCCACAGTATTATTTTAGATGTGCCGCAAATTTACAACACGATTAACAAGATTTTGCAGGATTAACAGGATTTTTTTGATGTGAAAATGCGGATGTGCAGATTACGGGTTTCAAATGTATAGATTTTCGCTCCCCGGTTTATCTCATCACAAACAGCTAACAAAATAAAAAAGCCGCCTGTAAGCACACAGGCGGCGGGAAAAGAACTTATTAATCTGCACATTTAAAATCTGCAAATCTGCACATCAACTAAAATCCGTGCTGATCTATCAGGTAGATCAGCGCAGCTATACCCGCAGCGCCCAGTTCAAGCTCGCGTTTGTTCACGTTTTCAAAAACATCATTTGCGGTGTGGTGAATATCAAAATAGCGTTGAGAATCGGGGCGGAAACCTATCAGGATAACTCCGGGCAGTTTCTCTTTCATAGGCTCAATATCAGTACCTGATCCTCCGATGATTAGCTGATCAACTTCGTAAGGCTCAAGCAGCGCCTTCCAGCTACTATTTACTTTTGCGATGAAATCTTTTGATACATCCGAGAAACTAAAGCCGCGTGGGGTAAAGCCACCTTCATCAGTTTCAATGGCAGCAATGTGCTCTTCTTTATTTTGGGCGGCAAGCTCGGCGTATTTGGTGCCGCCTTTGTGGCCGTTCTCCTCGTTCATGAAAAATACGGCACGTATCGAGTTTTTAGGGCGATAGCCTGTTGCTTTAAAGATTCTTAAAACCTCGGCCGATTGCATTACACCTGTACCATCGTCATGAGCGCCTTCTGCTAAATCCCATGAATCCAGGTGACCGCCTACGGTGATAAACTTATTAGGATGCTCAGTACCGGTTAATTCGCCAATAACGTTGTAAGACAATACATCGGGCAATGTTTGGCAGCTTTGCTTAAAGTAGAATTTAATCAGGGGCAGCTTACGCATTTTAAGCATAGTGCTCAACCTGTTAGCTGCTTTTGTTGATATTGCGGCCGCAGGGATGCTCTTGCCATCCTTATCAACCAATGTTGCACCGGTATGCGGATAATCATCCAGCGCTTCGGTTAATGAACGGACGATAACGCCTACCGCGCCATATTTGGCGGCGACAGCCGGGCCCATAAAACGCTGATCACCAGCGGTTCCGTATGCGTGCCCGGTTTCAATAAACCGCGGATCGAAGGCCCGGTTAAAGAAAACTATCTTACCCTTTATAACGCTTTCGCCAAGGGTTTCAACCTCTTTAAGGCTTTGTACCTCAATAACATTAGCGGTGATGCCTTCTTTGGGCGTAGCTACCGTCATTCCCAGGGCAGCTATCGGCACAGGGATACGGCTTTTACCGTCAATGATAAAAGCGGTTTCTTTTGCGCCCCTTACCCAATGCGGCACCATAACTTCCTGAAGGTAAACCTTATCAAAGCCGTAGCCTTCCATTAGTTTTTTGCTCCAGTCGACAGCTTTTTGCGCGTTGGCCGAGCCGCTTAAACGCTGGCCAATACTTTTGCACAGGTAGCGCAGGCTTTCATAGCTTTTGCCGTTTACCAGGGCTTCGTCGTAAATTTTACGGATGATTAATGAGTCCTGCGCGTGGAGCAGGTGGGCTGATAACAGCATGGAAAAGAGGAGCGTAAGTGTTTTTTTCATCTATATAAATGTTCAAAAAAATGGTAAAAATGTATAGTAATCTTTCAATAAAATCGAGTTTTATTCAGTTTTTTTAAAGATTAATCTACAAAAAGTCAGTCGGAAACAAATTTAATATTTTGGGCGAAAAATAAGACAGATATTACTACTGAATTTGTATAAACATAAACCGACTTGAGCTACCAATGTAATACTTTGATTTCGGGCAATTCATTTTCACCTTATCCTGCTCAAACATTGCGGGAGATAAAATTTGTTTTTAAGACAGTACCTGAGCCTGTGGAAGCACAGCGGGCAAGGCCTCTCCCCACGAGTCTTCGACAGGCTCAGACTGACAGGCCTTCACACCTTGAAAATAAACACGTCATGGGTAACCACTAAACAATTTTTACCCTATCAGGAGATTTTATCCCAGCTTAAACCGGCATTTTTTGTTTCGAAGGCATGGTGCAGTACCTGGTTTTCGGGGAGGGCCAGCTGGGGGTCTTTGGCAAAAATCTGCTCCACCGTTTTGCGGGCTTTAAACAACAGTTCCTGATCGGTAGCCAGGTTGGCTACTTTAAGGTCGAGCACACCGCTTTGCTGGGTGCCATCAAGGTTACCCGGACCGCGCAGCTGCAGATCGATCTCGGAGATCTCGAAACCGTTATTGGTTTTCACCATGGTATCCAGGCGGATCTTACCATCGTGACTTAGCTTATGGCTGCTCATCAAAATGCAATATGACTGCTCGGCCCCACGCCCTACCCTGCCACGCAGCTGGTGCAATTGCGACAGGCCAAAACGCTCGGCATTTTCAATGATCATTACCGAGGCATTGGGTACGTTTACCCCAACCTCGATAACGGTTGTAGCAACCATGATCTGCGTTTGGCCTTTAATAAATCGCTGCATTTCAAATTCCTTATCGGAAGGTTTTAATTTACCATGTACTATGCTGATGCGGTAATCGGGCAAGGGAAACTCACGCGATATAACCGCGATACCATCTTCCAGGTTTTTCAGATCGAGCTTTTCGCTTTCCTTAATCAACGGGTATACAATGTAGATCTGCCTGCCCAGCGCTATTTCTTTTTTCATAAAGCCGAACACCCGCAGGCGCTGATTTTCGTAAAAGTGCAGGGTTTGGATAGGTTTACGGCCGGCAGGTAATTCATCTATTACAGATACATCCAGGTCGCCATACAAGGTCATGGCCAATGTGCGGGGAATGGGTGTAGCCGTCATCACGAGGATATGCGGGGGTACAATATTTTTACGCCACAGCCTGGCCCTTTGCTCCACGCCAAAACGGTGCTGTTCATCAATCACCACAAAGCCAAGGTTTTTGAATTGAACTTTATCTTCTATCAAAGCATGGGTGCCTATCAGTATTTTAAGCTCGCCGCTTTCCAGTTTATGGTGTAATACTTTACGGTCCTTTTGTTTGGTTGACCCTGTAAGCAAAGCCACCGCAATAAAATCATCCCCTACCAAACTGCTGATCGTCTGGAAATGCTGGCTTGCCAATATTTCAGTTGGCGCCATAATACAGGTCTGGAAGCCGTTATCAACAGCAATCAGCATCGCCATTAATGCCACAACAGTTTTCCCGCTGCCCACATCGCCCTGCAGCAGGCGGTTCATTTGTACGCCGCGCTGGGTATCTTGTCTTATCTCTTTCAACACCCGCTTTTGTGGCGTGGTTAACTGAAAAGGTAATTTATGGTGATAAAAATCATTAAAGTAATGGCCTACGGTGCTGAATACATTCCCCTTAAATTTTTGAGTATGCAGCATTTTATTGCGCAGGAGTTTAAGTTRCAGCAAAAACAATTCCTCAAACTTCAGCCTGTGCAATGCTTCATTCAGCAAATTGGCATCTGCCGGGAAATGAATATTTCGGTAAGCCCCGGCCCGGTCAATAAGCTTAAAATGCTGAATAATATATAGGGGCAGGTTCTCCCTGATATCCTTAGCATGCAGTTCAAGCAGGTTGGATGTAAGTTTTTGGATCCCCTTACTATCCAGCTGAAACTGTTTTAACTTTTCGGTAGAATTATATACCGGCTGCAAGGTAGCGTTGCCCTGCCGCTGCACGGTTGCCGCCGAATAAACCTCCATTTCGGGATGTGCCATCTGGGCCTGCCCGTTGAAAAATCCCGGTTTGCCAAATACAATATATACGTTGCCGGGGACGATGGTTTTCTCTATCCAGTTGATGCCTTTAAACCACACCAGTTCCAGCGTGCCGGTATCATCACGGGTTTGCACTACCAGGCGTTTGGTGTGTTTCTCGCCCACCACCTGCTTGCTGATAACACGCGCCAAAACCTGCACATAAGGCAAATCGGGGTTAATATCTTTTACTTTATAAAATTTCGTACGGTCGATATACCTGAAAGGGAAATGGCGTAGCAGATCCTCAAAAGTGGCCAGGCCCAGCTCTTTTTTCAACACCTCGGCCCGGGTTTGGCCGGCGCCTTTTAAGTATGTAAGTGGTGTTTGAAAAGGATCCATAAGAAAGCCCCTCTAAATCTCCCCTGAAGGGGAGACTTTTATAAGCATGGTTTTAAAAATTCAAAAACTCTTTATTCAAAAGCCCTCCCCTTCAGGGGAGGGTTGGGTGGGGCTTGGGGCTTTTTATTTTACCGCGATAACCGAGATCTCTACATTAACGCCTTTTGGCAATGYAGATACCTGTACCGTTTCGCGGGCCGGGAAGTTGGCAGTGAAATAGGTGCCATATACTTCGTTTACCTGGCCAAAATTACCCAGGTCGGTTAAAAATATGCTGGTTTTTACCACGTTGGCAAAGCCTATGCCTGCTTCGGTTAAAATGGCTTTAATGTTTTCCATTACCAGCACTGCTTCATCTTTAATACCGCTGGTTACCAGTTCGCCGGTTGCAGGGTTAAGCGGGATTTGTCCCGATACAAATACAAAATTACCGGCAACAGTAGCCTGGCTGTAAGGCCCGATTGGTGCAGGCGCATTATTGGTGTTTATTATTTCCATCATTTTTTGAGTATGAACACTTGTATCAGCTTGTAGATGATGCCAGCTAAAAACATGGTTATGGCAATAGCATTTATAATATGCATAATGCGCAGGTTAATGTTTGTTGGCCTGTTGGGATCTTTTTTTCTAAAGAAATACATAGTACAAACTTAGTAAAAGCCCCTCTAAATAGCGCAGCTTTCATGAACACCATAAAAAATAAAATCGTGAATAATCTCCGCTAAACTGGGAAGGCTTTAAATTGCATTTTTAATAACTTAATTATTAAACAAACTAAATGTCACCCTTGCCCACGCTGGCCACGCCCTTCAAGGATTCGAAATAACAATCTTCTTTAGACAAACAGAAAGAAAAAGAACACTTTCAGCTTGCTTCCATTAAACTTCGGGCGTTATATTACCTATATCCTGCCGGTTACCAATTGTTGCTCCGGCACTTGCAATTACCACAAGTACAACCGCGGCGTACTCCTTTACAGAAAGATATTCTTTAAGAAATATTAATCCGCAGATGGCTCCAACAGCGGGCTCCATACTCATCAGGATGCTGAACGTTTTGGTGGGAATATATTTAAGCCCATACATCTCTAAAGAAAACGGAACCGCGCTGCAAAATAATGCCAATGCAACACTGGGTATAAGCATACTGCTTTTAAAATTCACAATGCCTCCGCCTGCAAAAGCAAATGGTAAGGCCACAACCAATGCAAACAGCATACCTATGGTAACGGCCTGCCTGCCGTCTAACACGGCCGATACCCGCCTGCCTAAAACAATATATCCGGCCCAAAAACCACCGGCCAGCAAGGCCATGCCCGCGCCAAACAAATCAATATTGGTGTTATTCCAGGGTGTCATCAATACAATTCCGCCTGCTGCCAGCAATACCCATAAAAATTCGATGGCACGTTTTGAACTAAACACCACAAGCAGCAGCGGCCCCATAAACTCAAGGGTAACGGCTATACCCAGGGGAATGCGCGATAAGGACAGGTAGTAAATTAAATTCATGCCCCCCAGGCATAACCCGTACGGGATAACCGCTTTCCATTGTTCGCGGGTTAATGTTTTTATATTGGGGCGGTTGGCTGCAACCAATATCAGAGCCGATAATCCTATCCGCAAGGTAGCGGTAACTGCCGCGCCAAGGGCCGGAAATAGCTCTTTAGCAATTGCAGCCCCTATCTGAACGCTTAATATAGAGCCTAAAACCGCCAATAATGGGCGTATGGGCATTTTGTTTTTTTTCATTAAATAGATATTCTGCCTGCGAATAACAGGCTATAAAAATTTCGCCAAATAACGATATTAAGTAATGTGTCTAAATAACTTCCCCAAAGCCCCTTCTAAAACTCTCCCGTAGATGACACTTTAGCCTGGCTAAATGTTAGCTGGCCTGTTGGGATCTTTTTTTCTAAAGAAATACCTGATACAAAACTAATAAAAAGCCTCACCTACGCAGGCTGTCTCAAAAGGATAGCCGCTTTTTTGTTTAGGGCCCCGCAGCCTCAACGCCCTGTTGTTTTAGCAGAATTTGTAGTGTAATTGAAAAAAATGCACAGAAAATGAGTATCCGCCTATGCTTTTAATGTCTATACCATACTAATTACCAGCCCGGGGGCAATAAAATAAACCCAATGATTCAATAACTGAAACCCAATACAAATTTAAATTATGAACATTAAAATCAACACTTTATGAATGTTTTTTACGAAACAAGACACCGGATACTACGGCTGTTTGCCGTACTTCTGTTAATTGCGTGCTGGGCAACAGCATCGGCCCAGAACAAGGCCGTTACCGGTAAAATTATTGACGCAAGTACCGGCGAAGCCGTTATAGGGGCCACTGTACTGTCTGTAGGTACTTCCAACGGGGTGGCTGCCGATTTGAACGGAACTTTTAAAATCATAGTTCCGGCAAATGCATCGCTGCAGTTCAAGAGCATTGGCTATGCATCGGTGACGCTGGCCGCTGATTTCGACAAGCCAATGGTGATCAAATTAGAACCATCAAACAAAGGCCTGGAGGAAGTGGTTGTTGTAGGCTATGGTCAGCAAAAACGCGCTACCGTTTCTGGAGCTGTTGCAACCGTTTCTTCGAAGGTTTTCCAGGACAGGGGGCCCATCAATAACCCGCTTGAATCATTACAGGGCCAGGTTCCCGGCGTTGTGGTTACCCGCAGTTCTGCCCAACCCGGCCGCGAAAACTGGAACTTCCAGATTCGCGGGGCCACCTCTACAAACTTGCAGGATCCGCTTATCGTGCTGGATGGTGTCGCACTGGTTAACAATGCCGAACTGAACTCCATCAATCCGAATGATATTGACAATATATCTTTCTTAAAAGATGCCGCCGCATCCATTTACGGTGCACGCGCAGCATTCGGCGTGGTGCTTATCACCACCAAAAAAGCCAAACCAGGTAAAATGAATGTGCAGTATCTTTCCACTATATCGCAAAAAAGACTTGGCCTTCAGCCTATTTTGATCAATAACCGGCAATGGGGCCAAAGCTTAAAGGAGGCCTTAACCAACGATAGATACGGCGTACCCGCTACAGACTATCTTTGGTACCAACTGGCCGACCTGGCTACCCATCCACCTGATTCTCTTTATATCGATATTACCAAACTACCAGGTTACGCAGGTTCGGCCAATGGCGTTGTATATAACGGCACGGTGCTGCCATCGTTCGGCGACGTTAAGGACTTTACTTTTTTTGATACCAACATGCAAAAAATGTTATGGGGAAATGCCACATCAACCCAGCAGGACCTGAGCTTTTCGGGCTCCGGCGATCATAGCAGCTACCGCGTATCTTTAGGTTACCTTAACGATGGAAGCCAGTTAAAGTGGGGCCTTAACGGAAACCAGCGTTATAACCTCCGTTTAAATCATAGCTATAAGTTTAGCGACAGGGTAAACCTGGAAACCAATATCTCCCTTGAAAGGAATAATATACAGCAGCCTACGCTATACAGCTACGGAGGTTACAGCGCGCTGAGCAACTATGGCCAGCCAGGCCTGCCCGCGTTTACTTCAAAAGGACAACCATATGCCTGGGGAACAGTTTACAGTGCCCCGGCATTGCTTAAATATGGTGGCGACAACAAGGAATCAAACAGCAGGGCCCTGCTAAATTCAACTTTTACCTACAATTTTGCCAAACACCTCACATTTACCGCGGTTACCGGCTATCATGTATGGTACCAGGATAGCCGGATACAGCAAAAGCAGGTTCAGTTTTATAACTATGCCGGTAACCTGCTAATACAAACTAACCCGATAAACGGCGGAAACGGTGGCAGCAATACCTTTTATAACCGCAGCAATATCACCGAGCCCTATTACAACCTGGCAGGCAGAGTATCGTACGATAACGTGTTTAACAAGGTACATGCGGTTGGGGTGATGCTTGGAAGTTCATATGAGCGCGATGAGTACAATTATTTTACCACACGTAGCTATAACCTGGGCAGCGATGATATCCCTTCCTTAGGAACCAGCATTAGCAGCGGTACCGCCGGTTTTATAGCCAACGGCGAAACCCAGAACCATTATGCCCTGGGATCTTATTTTGGCCGTGCAACTTATACCTACAACAACAAATATAACCTGGAGGTGCAAGGCCGTTATGATGGCTCATCAAAATTTATTGCCGATAAAAGGTGGAAGATCTTTGGTTCGGTACTGGGTTCATGGCTTATATCCGAAGAATCATTTGTTAAAAACCTCAACATATTCTCGAACCTTAAACTGCGGGCAAGCTACGGAACCACCGGCAGCCAGAGCGGGATTGGCCTATATGATTACCTACAATCGCTTATCGTAAATAGCGGCGGGGCGTTACTTGGCTCCAACCTGGCTACATCTGTAACTACTAGAGGAAACCTGGTTTCGCTTAACAGGACCTGGGAAACCGTGATTAAAAAGAACCTGGCATTGGATTTCGCCATTTTAAACGACCACCTTTCGGGCTCTTTTGACGTCTTCAGAAACGAAAACAATAATATGCTGCTTAATCAGCTATATCCGGGCGTACTTGGCGCCAACGCTCCGCAGCAAAACATCGGAACGTTACATACCTGGGGTTATGAAGGCAGCCTTACCTGGCGGTCAAACATCGGTAAGTTAACCTACTCGCTTACCGGTACAATTACTGATAACCAAAATAAACTGGTTCATTATGGCGGGGCAAATGTTATTGGGGCCGGATATAATGCTACCGTAGAAGGGTATCCTTTGGGATCGTATTTCGGCTTAAAATATGGCGGCAAGCTTCAAACCCAGGCCGAAGTTGATGCTTATAATGCCCAATACGCGCCTGCCGGAAGCACTAATAACGCAAACCTCCCAGTTCCGTCGGGACTTAACAACCTTCCCGGCCAGGTGAGTGGCCTGCGCCCCGGCGATAATAAATTTGTGGATGTTAATGGCGATGGTAAACTTAGCATAGGAGGCACCGCAGCCGATAAGGGCGACCTTGTTTATCTTGGGTCTGATAACCCGAGATATAGTTTCGGGTTTAACTTTGGTTTGCAGTGGAATGGATTTGATTTTTACTCCATTTTCCAGGGAGTTGGTAAACGGGCCGTGCTCCGCTCCGGGTCATCAGCAAACTTCAGTGTGCCTTTCCTATCCATTTTCCAGGGTCAAACAACTTCTTACCTGGGCAATGTATGGTCGCCCGAAAATCCGGATGCTTATTATCCAAACCTGCATTCTGCGCTGAACAACGGTATCAATAACTATAACTATCAGCCATCAACGTGGCGGGTGCAAAACGGCGCCTATGTGCGGCTTAAAAATGTGGTGCTTGGCTACACGATACCTAAAAGCCTGCTTGCACACACCCATGCTATAAAAGGCCTCCGAATCTATTTGTCGGGCAGCGACTTGTGGGAAAAAACCTATATACATGATGGCTGGGACCCTGAGGTTACCAGGACAGTGGCCGGTAACGAAAGGTACCCCTTTTACCGTTACCTTACCCTTGGCGTAAACGTGACTTTTTAATTTAAAAAAACGATATCAAATGAAGACGAAATATATCAAATTCATGTCGGTTATGGGAGTTGCCTTTGGCTTTGCCGTAATGTCATGTAATAAAAACCTGAACTTAAAGCCGCTTGACGAATTGTCGGATGCGGCCTATTTCAAAACAGCAACAGATTATAAAACTTTTGCCAACCAGTATTACGGCTATCTTAAAAACTTCACTACCGTAAATGGCTTGTCTGATAATCCGCATTCCGACGGGCGTTCAGACCTGTTTGGCGGCGGCGGCGCTTACGGCTCGGGTACCAACATAGTACCCGTTACCGAGCCAGGCTTTGGTAACGCGGGAAACTGGACTGTTGATTATGGCCGGATCAGGGCTGCCAATTACCTGCTGGATAAAGCCACATCTTATCCAAGGCCTGCCGAAATAGCCCAATATGTAGCCGAAGCAAAATTCTTTCGTGCCTATGCCTATTTTGATCTTTTGCAGCAGTATGGTGGTGTACCCCTGATTACCAAACCCCTTGATCTTACTTCTCCTGAGTTGTTTGGCACCAGGGCCACCCGCGGCGAAATAGCCGATTTTATTATAACCGACCTGCAGGATGCCATACCGGCCCTGCCAGTTTCGCTGGCCGCCAGCTCGGCAGATTTTGGCCGTGTAACCCAGATGGCAGCCCAGGCATTTTTAGGCCGTGTTGCGCTTTATGAAGGTACGTGGCAAAAATTCAGATCGGGAGATGCGGCGCGATATAATGCCTTGCTTGATAAATCTATAGCGGCAAGCACCGCCGTTATGGCCAGTAACCAGTATGCATTGTTTGGCACAGCGGCTTCAAATGCCCTTGGCGGCAACAGCACCGTGCTGGGCGACTCCTGCCTGAAATACTTATTCATACTTGAAAACATCAAATCAAATCCGGCGGGTACCAACAAAACTGCCAATCATGAATATATCCTTTCTACCCGGTACGATGACGTATTGAAGCCGATTAACGCATTTGTGAGCAGAAGCACCATGGCAACCGCTGTAGGGCAAAAATTTGTAAATATGTTTTTATGCAATGATGGGCTGCCGGTTGAAAAATCGCCAAAGTTTGGCGGCTTTCAAACCTATTTGTCAGAATTTCAGAACCGGGATAACCGCTTAAAATACACGATTAAAATCACTTACCAGTATTACTGGTATAGCATAAACGGCCGCGTTAACTGGACCGGGGACGCGGCAGACAGGGCAAATTCCCTGGGGCCGGCCAAACCTTACGGCTACGGCAACCAAAAATGGATATCAGAAAGGCAAATGGTTGACGGAAAGGAATCGGAAGACTACCCGGTAATCCGGTACGCAGAAGTGCTTCTTAATTATGCCGAAGCGGTATATGAAAGAAACGGAATAATTTCGGATGAAGACCTCAACAAGTCTGTAAACCGGGTTCGCCTTCGCTGCAACTCCACCAATGGCATGCCGGGGCTTACCAACGCGCTGGTGAATACCAACAACCTTGATATGCGCACCGAGATAAGAAGAGAGCGTACCATAGAGCTTTATAACGAAGATTTTAGATTTGACGACATTAAGCGCTGGCACAGCGCCACAACAGACCTGGTAACTAATACCGGTGGTACCGCCTATGGTAATGCTGCCGATTTTGTAAGCCCGTGGCCGGTTTCGTATAAATTCACAGGCACCCAGGCACAATTAGGCCCCGATGCTGTAAAATCTCCGCCCACGAACGCCAGAGATGCCAACGGCAACCTGATCCTTGATCAAACTGCCCGGTTATTTGCCGAAAAAAATTATTTATACCCCATCCCATCCCAACAAATCACGTTAAACCCAAAACTGACCCAAAATCCGGGTTGGTAATACAGGTTGGCAATAAGAAAGGCTGTCTCGAAAAGGCAGCCTTTTTTGTTTTTACAAGGTATTGGATAAACTATTGTTTATAAGAGGCTGGTTAAAAATAAAAAAACAGACCGTCGAGTAACCACCAGGATAATCCTCGAAAAAATGGGGATGACGTGCTGGCTTTAGGAGGCTCACAACAACCATGTCATTGCGAGCGCAGCGCGGCAATCGCGAACTGTGCAGGTCCGCTCTGTATAGC
>NZ_JBFUKF010000024.1:0-27709 GCF_056400985.1 Mucilaginibacter sp. P4_G9
CCTCAATATAGCAATAATGTTTTTAACCATCCTTATTGTACAGTTTGGGATGGATACCATCAAGGCTTTTTATGCCAATAAACTTCGGGATAAGATTTCTGTTAAGCTGGTACACCGCCTTAACGAGTTAGCCGGTATCGCTCTTATTATAGCATCATTGGTGTTGATAGATAAACTGGTTACCCACTTTGTATTTGCTGCACCTGCGGCATCGTAGCCCCAGCCGCTTAAGGGAGGGGAGTTCTTTGATCAACTATTGCGAATTACGGATGCAACTTATTAAACACAAAAAAAGGCGATAAGTATAAACTCATCGCCGCTATATTTTTACTCCCCTTTTAGGGAATTAAGAAGCTATTACATATAGGCTCTTTGATTCTTTCCTTCCATCCAGTTAACAAAAGCGCGGTTTACTACTTTATTACCACCCGGGGTTGGGTAATCACCACTGAAATACCAGTCGCCGGTATGATCAGGGCAGGCAATATGCAGGTTATCTAAAGTTTGATAAATCACTTCAACCTTACATTTTATTTCTTTAGGAGTGATGATCTGTGCTATCCGGTCTGATACCTGCTGATCGGTAAACAATTCATATATCGCTTTTACGTGGTTCTGTACCTTCTCTTTCGGCAGTTTAATACTATCCTTACATTTCTGGTAAACATCAAGAATAATATCTTCCCTGTCCATTTCTTTTAATAAACTGATGGCCGCTTCAAAAGCAACAAACTCACCCATACGTGACATATCAATACCATAACAGTCCGGGTACCGGATYTGTGGTGCCGATGATACCACAACAACCTTTGTAGGCCCAAGCCTGTCCAGGATCTTGAGAATGCTTTGTTTAAGTGTGGTGCCACGTACAATGGAATCATCAAGTACAACCAGTGTATCAGTGCCTTTTTTAATCAAGCCATAAGTGGTATCATAAACGTGGGCCACCATCTCGCTGCGGTCGGCATCCTGGGTGATAAAGGTGCGCAGTTTTACATCCTTAATGGCTATCTTTTCAACCCTTGGAGCCATCTGCAACACCTCTGTCAACTCCTCTTCACTTATCTTATCCTCCCTGTTCAGTAACCTATCGCGCTGGTATTTTTTTACATACTTGTGAACCCCCTCAACCATGCCATAAAAGGCGACTTCGGCAGTATTAGGTATGTATGAAAATACGGTGTTTTTAATATCATGATCAACCGCGTTCAATATCTGCTGGCATAGTAGCCTGCCTAATTGTTTACGCTCACGGTAAATGGCCGCATCGCTGCCGCGTGAAAAATAGATCCGCTCAAATGAACAGGCTTTCTTTTCCTTTGGCTCGCTAAACATATCCTCAGTTATCTTACCATTCTTTTTAACGATAAGCGCATGACCGGGTTTTATCTCCCTGATTTCTTCGATAGGAATATTAAATGCTGTTTGAATAGCAGGGCGCTCAGAAGCGGCAACAACTATCTCATCATTGTAATAGTAAAACGCCGGCCTTATACCAACCGGATCGCGCATTACAAAGGCATCACCGTGGCCCAATATCCCTGCAATGGTATAACCACCATCCCAGTTTTTGGCCGATTTGGTTAAAATTTTGGCTACATCCATATCGTTGGCTATCAGCTTGCTAATTTCAACGTTATCGTTCAGTCCTTCGCGTTTATACTGATCAAACAGGCCCTGGTTTTCGGTATCAATAAAGTGGCCCATTTTTTCGAGCACTGTAATGGTATCCGCCTGCTCCTTAGGGTGCTGACCAAGGTCATACAATTGCTGCAATAACTCATCAACATTGGTCATGTTGAAGTTACCTGCAATAACCAAATTCCTGGTTTGCCAGTTGTTTTGCCTCAAAAACGGGTGACAGCTTTCGATACTGTTTTTACCATGGGTACCATAACGCAGGTGCCCTAATAAAACTTCGCCGGTAAAGCTCACATGTTCTTTAAGCCAATCGGCATCAAGCATTTTTTCGGGGGTTTCTTTCTGAATATCCGCGAATTTCTTCTGGATATATTCAAAAATATCAGCAACAGMATTTGATGCCATTGAACGGTGACGACTGATGTACCGCTTGCCCGGAGCAATATCTAATTTAATGGTTGCAACACCCGCGCCATCCTGGCCCCGGTTATGTTGTTTCTCCATTAAAAGGTAAAGCTTGTTCAGGCCGTACAGCGCAGTTCCGTACTTTTTCTGATAATAAGACAGTGGCTTTAGTAAGCGGATAAACGCCACACCGCATTCATGTTTAATCTGATCGCTCATGATTTGGAATGAGGCTGCAAAGGTATCATTTTTAATGGATTCTTTGTAAAATCATTTGTCATTAATATAACACGATTTGAGGATTTTGCGGGATGAGCAGGATTTTGGTGAGCAGATAAAAAAAACAGATGTGCAGGTATGCAAATTTCGGATGTGCAAATGTCTTTTTGTCTGAACCCGAATTTCCCGAATTAATGAATTAACAGAATGCCGCTTATAATTCTGCCCATTCCTAAATTCTTAAAATTCAGGTTCAGAAAAATCGCGGTTCAGACAAAATTTGCACATCTGAAATCTGCATATCTGAAATCTACTTAGTAAACCCAACCATCTGGTGCAATTTTACCGGATCATAAACCTTACCACCCTTAATCACTACCGATACTTTACGAATCTCACTGATATTTTTTAATGGGTCGCCATCTACAATAATTATATCTGCCTGTTTACCCGCATCTATGGAGCCGGTCATGTTATCTGTGTGCATTACAGTTGCAGGTATTATGGTGGCGGTTTTAATGGCTTCTGCAGGGGTAAGTCCGGCGGCTACATAAAGCTCCAATTCGCGGTCGAGGCTATACCCGGGGAAACCCATATCGGTACCGGCAACAATAGGTACTCCGGCATCATAAAGTTTTTTCACAAGCATCTGCATACCATTCACCAAAGGCTTATATTTTGCCGCCTGCGCCGGCTCCATTCCCATATTTTTAAACAAAGCCTGTAATGGCAGGGGCAGATTATAAAATGCAGGCTCAAGTTGGGTAACATCATCTTTAACGTTCCTGAACGCCATTTCAAAAACCCCAATAGTTGGATCGATAACCACATGATGCTGTTTGATAAAGTTTATAGCAGCTATACTTACCGAATCATTTATATCAATTGAGCGGTCGTCATTGCGCTTCATCATAGCATACACGTATTGCATATGATTTACCATGTTCATACCCGAATCAACTCCCTGTTGCAGCGTCATGCCATTTGGAATGTGGCCGGTAACTGTAAGACCTAAACGGTGCGCCTCATCGCAAATGGCCTTTACTATAGCCGGCTTTGCCGAACTGTAGATCTTTATTTGCTGAAAACCATTCTGCTGGTAACGGTCAACCGCTTTAATGGCTTCTTCTTTGGTATCTGCCTGGATGATGCCCAAAGCATACTGGCCTTTACCATCAATAATACCTGCTTTTATAATATTAGGACCAACACCTTTGCCCCCATCAATAGCTGCTTTTATGGCATTGATGTATCCAAACTCATTACCGCAATCGCGTACCGTGGTTACACCGGCTGCAAGATACGCCGGCCCCCATTCGGCCTGTTCAAAGTGCGAATGCATATCCCATAGCCCCGGTAAAATAGTTTTACCCTGCGCGCTGATGATCTTAGCATTTGCAGGAATTTTAACAGTCCCGACTTTGCCTGTACTTTTAATCAGGCCATTCTCAATTAAAACTACAGCGTCTGTTATAGCGGTGCCGGTTTTTACATCTACCACTGTACCACCGGTTATCGCTATCAGTTTATCAACCGGCCCGGATGGCGCAGCGGCTTTGGCAAATATCTGCATACCATATACAGCTGCCCTGCTGATGAGTTGGGGTAACAATTCTTCATATTGCGCACGCATCATTTCCAGCTTATCACCTTCGGCATCGTTGGTGATTAGGCAAATGAGGTTATCTTTACTATCTGTCCAAACCAATTCGTTACCCCAAACCAGTCCGCTTATCATAAAGCGATCTAACTTTAAGGGTTTACCTTTAAAAACCAGTTCATCAACACCATCTTTTATAATTTGTACCGATCCAAAGGGCAGCGTGTTAATCCTTTCGGGCTGCTTATGTTTTTTCCAATACTGAACTAATGCCTGCTGTACTGTACCAGGCGAATACCCGGCAACCGGGAAACTTAAAGGCAACAGCTTTTGCGTGTATGATGAATCATTAACCCTGATGGCTGCGTCATTACCATTAATGGTAACTTTATCATCAACGGTTGAAAACCGGGAAGTACTGCCTTTAATGGTGAGTTCCAGCGGATCAGTAGCCGGGTTTACCTTTAACTCCGCTTTCAGCGGCACCGGCGAGCCACGATCAACAAACTTAAAATCGATGGTATAATGAACCGCGTCTTTATATTTACGCACCGTGTAGGTTTCTTTACCTATGTGCTGCTCAAACTTATGTAAAAAGAAAGTTCCGCTATCGGTAGGTAAATCAGTTTGCGCGTTGGCAACTATGCAAATTGTGGAAAAGCACAGGCATAATAGATATTTTTTCATAAGGTATTTGATAAGATGAAGGTATTAATAAAAAAAGGATTTTTATATCATGGAAAATGTTTGAATTTTTTCTGAACCCGAATTCACCGAATTGAGGGAATTTGCCGAATTACTTTTAAAATTCTGTTAATTCTTAAATTCGATAAATTCCGGTTCAGACAATCACCTGCACATCCGAAATCTGCACATCTGAAATCTGAAATCGCACATCTAATACTTTATATCCCTAAACGTAATATTTATCCTCGGCCCGTATTCCTTACCAATTTTGGGCACCTGGTGCAGCCAATGATGCTGGGTTTGGCCTTGCATAATTAACAGGCTGCCATTGTTCAATGCTATTGATACTTTGGCGCCCTTTTGCTCTTTATGTTTAAACTGAAAGGCACGTGTTGCCCCAAACGAGACAGAAGCGATAACCGGGTTACCACGCAGTTCTGTTTCATCATCGCTGTGCCAGCCCATGCTATCGCCACCATGGCGATAATAATTGAGCAGGGCAGCGTTAAACTGTTTGCCGCATTGCTGTTCGGCAGCTTCTTTTATCTTTATTAGCAAAGGCGTAAACGGGATAGGAGTATTTACCACTCCCGAGTAAGTGTAGGTTTGATCGCCATCGGCATACCAGGAAGTGAGCCGAGGAAAGTTCACCATTTTACCGTAGATCTTCATTTTATCCTGTTTCCAGAGGATAGTATGTTTCAGCTGTTCAAATATCTCGTAAACTCCTTCCTCCTCAAAAAAATTAGGATACAGGTAAACCTCACCATCAAAAGGTAATATATTTTGATGGGCGGTATTAAACATACCTAACTGGTTATCTACAAAAAGATCCATTTAAAAAGAGTCAAGATATAAGAGCCGGGAAACAAGACAAACGAAAAATTGACATGCTTCTTGTTTCCACTTAAAAAATTAGACAAAATAAAATGAAAACCGTTTAACCACATAGCAAAAACCCAGCACATTTTTCTGTATTATTCCATCCCAACGTCTTTTGTCCCTACTCTTTCTATCCTTGCTTCTTACTCCTTCTATCCTTGCTCCTTACTCCGTTCATTTTTACTCCAAAAAAAAATCCGGCTTTTCAGCCGGACTTTCAGGTTTATTGATTTGGTATGAAATTCGATAATTAAAGTTTTTCGCCATGCTGGCTGATATCCAGTCCAAGCTCTTCATCCTCTGCCGATACCCTTAAAGGCGATATCATATCTGTTATTCTTAACAATAACAATGAGCCGAAGAACGAAAATATTGATACCCCGATAAGCGCGATAATCTGCACCAAAAACAGGTGCGTTTCGCCAAAGAACAAGCCGTTACCTGTACTATTTGCTGCATTTACATGCTGATTGGCAAATACCCCTGTAAGCAGCATACCCACCATACCGCCTACCCCATGGCAAGGGAACACATCGAGGGTATCATCAATGGTAGTGCGCGTGCGCCACTCCACAACCAGGTTGCTCACCACGGCCGATATGATACCAATAGCCAGCGAATGCGGTACAGTTACATAACCTGCTGCCGGAGTAATAGCCACTAAACCTACCACGGCACCAATACAGGTACCCATTGCAGATGGCTTACGGCCACGCAGCATATCAAAAAATATCCAGGTGATACCACCGGCAGCCGAAGCCGTTGTGCTGGTTGCCAGTGCAGTTAYCGCCAAAGCATTGGCACCAAAGGCCGAACCGGCATTAAACCCAAACCAACCAAACCATAAAAGCCCCGTACCTATCATCACGTAAGTGATACGGGCCGGTGAATGATTGGCTTCGTTACGACGTTTTAAGTATAAGGCGGAGGCCAAAGCAGCCCAACCAGCCGACATGTGCACTACCGTTCCACCGGCAAAATCAAGTACGCCCAATTTGGCCAAAATGCCATCGGGATGCCAGGTACAATGCGCCAGCGGCGAAAATATGAAGATGGAGAACAGTACAAGAAAAATAATGTAAGAGTTAAAACGGATCCGCTCGGCAAAAGCGCCGGTAATAAGCGCCGGGGTTATTATGGCGAATTTTAACTGGTACATGGCAAACAGTAGTAAAGGTATGGTTGGGGCCGCCTTCCACGTAGCATTACCCAGCATTCCCTTCATCATAAAATAGGTGGCCGGGTTACCAATAAAACCATGGAAACTTTCGCCAAAGGCCAAACTAAAACCAAATATGCCCCAAAAAACAGTAATAATAACCATGCAAACAATACTTTGCAACATGGTTGAGATCACGTTTTTTTTATTAACCATACCACCGTAAAAAAACGCAAGGCCGGGAGTCATGATCAAAACAAGAGCTGTCGACATCAGCATCCATGCAATATCACCGGTATTAAAATGAGGATCCCCGGAATTCTTAAACTCAACAGATGGAAAAATAAATGTCAGCGTTAGAATTGTAAGTATAATTAAGAAAGGAATATACCGCTTCATGTAAGAATATAGAACTGATTTTAAAACGGCCTGAAATTAATACTTTTCCGGTAATAAAACTACAATTCCACCTGTTTTTTATTAAATAGACAATAAAAAAACAGCATTATAGATATTTAAGTATAAAATCAGGGAATATTCCTAACAAAATCAATATAAAACTTACAACTACAGCCAAAATCAACAAATTATAGGATTTTTTGTAGATAATCTCCTGATTTTCTGATCGCTTTAAAAATAAATTTAGCGGTATTTTTATGTAATAAAACAAGGAAACAACAGTAGTTAAAGCGCCGGTAGCCATCAACAGCATCAGCCAGATACTATGGCTTTGCTGGTAAACACTATACACTGCCGAAAACACAAATATTTTACCTGTAAACCCCGCCGAAACAGGCAACCCCGTAAGAGATATGAGTATAATGGTGAAACAAACAGACGCGATAGGATATTTTAAACCAAGTCCTTTATAACCATCCAAGTCCTCGGCACCGGCAACATTACTAAAGTAAGAGGCTAACACCAGAGCGCCAATATTTGCCAGCGCGTAAACCAGCAGGTAATAAGTTAATGCAGCCAGGCCCTGCAAATTCAGGATCACTACGGCCATTAATGCAAAACCCGTATGCCCTATGCTTGAGTAGGCCAGCATACGTTTAACATTGCTTTGCATTACTGCCGCAAAATTACCAGCTATCATGCTGATAATACCTGCAATAGATAATATGATAGCAGGATCAAAACCAGTTTTTTTACCCAAAACCATTACAGGCGCCAAAAAATTAATCAATAAGGCAAAGGCTGCTATTTTGGGCAGCGTTGACAGGTAAGCTGTAACAGGCGTAGGAGCGCCCTCGTATACATCAGGTACCCAAAAGTGAACCGGAACAAAAGAGAGTTTGAATCCTATGCCCACCAATACCAACATAATGGCGAAGGATGAACTCAAAGGATTAACCTTTAAAAGTTCTGTAATGGTTGATTGAAAAACTATGTCTAACGAGCCGCTGAAACCATACAGTAATGAAATTCCGTACAACATAATTGCCGAAGACGCGACCCCAAACAACACATACTTTAACCCGGCCTCGGTACTGAAAGCATTCTCAGACCGGTAGGCTACCATCAGGTACGATGCTATGGAAACCATTTCGATAGCAAGATAAATAGATAACAGGTTTACTGCCATCACCATTAAATGCAGCCCTAATATAGAGGCAATGGCGATGGAATATAAATCAGACAATCCTTTTTGATGACTATTGAGCTTTTCATCCCAGGTAAAATACAACAGGATAATAAATGCCAGTATATCAATAAAAAGTTTAAACCACACACCGGTATGACTAAGCAACAGCATATTGCTAAATATAAAATGCTGCACGCCCAGTGTCATCGCCACTTGTTGCAAATCTTTAAACAGCACAAACAACAGCCCTGCGCAAGCCACTGCACGGCAAAGGCCGGTTGATCTTTTACCAAATAACAAATCGGTTATCATAACCACCAGGAACAGCAGGCCCAAATAAACCTCGGGCACAAAATAGGTTACGCTGCCAAAAACATCGTTTAACTGATCGGATATATGGGTTAGCAGATCGTGCATTATTTTGCTTGTAAAAATTGTATCAATGCAAGCACCGAATCGTTAATCTTATCAAAAACCAACGATGGCATAATACCTAATACCAGGGCTATTAAAGCCAATGGCGCAAGGGTTAACTTTTCCCGCAGGTTCAAGTCGGTAAGGGCCGTCTTCCAAACGCTGCCGCCTTTTAACGATTCCTGGCCAAAGAACATGCGCTGCAATGTCCATAAAAAGTAGGCAGCACTTAAAAGTATCCCTAATGTACCGCAAACAGCCATCCAGTAAGGTAACAAACCGTTAACCGAATGCGATTTGAACACCCCGGCTAAAGTAAAAGCCTCGGCCACAAATGCCGAAAAACCCGGCAAACCCAGCGATGCAAAAAACGCGATCATTACAAAAGCGGTATATTTTGGCATCATAGTACCTAATCCACGGAAATGGTAAATATCCCTGTCATGAACCCGGTTGTAAATAACCCCTACCAGGAAGAACAGCATGGTTGATAAAAATCCGTGACTTACCATTTGCATTACGGCCCCGCTGATGCCTTCGGCAGTTTGTGAGGCGATGCCCAATAGTACAAAACCCATGTGAGATACCGATGAATAAGCTATCATCCGTTTAAGGTCGCGCTGGGCAAGAGCGTTAAGGGCACCATATAAAATAGAGATCACCCCAAGCAACCCAAGCCAGAACGCATGGGTGGTTGCCACATCCGGAAAGATGCCGATACAAATACGGATGATACCGTAACCACCAATTTTTAGCAGGATACCAGCCAGTATAATAGACACAGGTGTTGGTGCTTCCACGTGGGCATCGGGCAGCCAGGTATGCAATGGCACTACCGGCACTTTAATAGCAAAAGCGATAAACAGCACCACAAAGCCAACTGTACGCGCAGGCGTACCCAATATGGTTTGATGCCCGGCTATAGAGAATACTGATTGGGCGCTGTAATTCGCCGGGTTCATCATTTGCACCATGTTAAAGGTATGGTTGCCCGTGGCAGGGTCGGTAACGGATAGATATAACCCAACCATCACCAGCAACATAAATACCGAACCAAACAACGTATAAAGAAAAAACTTGATGGCCGCGTACTCCCTGCGCGCGCCGCCCCACATCCCGATAAGGAAATATAATGGCAAAAGCATCAGTTCATAAAACATGTAGAACAGGAAAAAATCCAGCGCGCAAAACACACCGATAACCGCCATATCCAACAATAAAAACAACAGGAAAAAACCTTTAAGGTTGCTTTTAATCTCCCATGAGGCCAAAGTTGCTATCACCAATACCAGCGAAGTCATAACCAGCAGCGTGATAGAGATCCCATCAATACCTACAAAATAATCAATCTGCATTTTGCCCATGCTGCCCAGGTTAAGCGCTATCCAGGGTAGCTTTTGAACAAACTGAAACTGGTCTTCATGATTAATGCCACCATAAGTTGCCCCCGTTTTAAAGTGCAGGTATATCCAAACGCTGATACCCAATTGTACCAGGGTAGCCAGCAGGGTAATATATTTAAAACTGCCCCGCATAGATGAAGGCAGCAGCATGATGATAAGGCCGAACAGTACAGGTATAAATATGAGTAAGGTTAATATATTCATCAGGTTTATATCAGTATTTTTAAAATAAACAGCGTTAGTACAATTATCAACATGCTAAACAAATAGTACTGTACTTTACCGCTCTGGAAGCTACGTGCAAAATTGCCAATACTTTGCACAATGGCTGCTATTAAATGCAAAAAGCCATCTACAATGTACTTATCGACCCAGGCAGTTAACCGCGCAGCGCAGCCACTTATTTTAGTTAGCAAATGGATAAAGCCATCAATAATATTTTTATCGAACCAAAAACATGCCTTGCCAAAACCAAGTACCGGTTTCACAAAAACACGTTTATATATTTTATCAATATACCACTGGTTGTAGGACAGCCGATATAAAAAGCCCGTTTGCGGGAAAGAGAAACTGTTTTGCTTTACATAGATGGCATACGCCGCATAGAGCACAAACAAGCTTAATATGTTTACTCCTGCCGGAATAATTGTGTGGTAGATGTTTTCGCGAACGAGGTAATTAGATGGCGACAGGCCGTTAAAAACCCAGGCATGCTCATACAACAAGGGATGAAGCGAGAACAAAGGGAACAAACTGCAAATGACCAATAAAGCCAACGGCAATTTGTATTGCCAGCTGCCATCGCCGATGTGCAGCTTAATATCGGGGTTGGTCTTCAATAACCTGAATTCGCCAAAGAAAACTCTTACAATAAGCCTGGCAACATAAAAAGCGGTAAGCCAGGTAGTAAGCAAAGCAGTAACCGGAATAATTTTGAACCATGCACTCCTGCTATCGCTCCATTCAAATGCCTGGATCAGGATGCTATCTTTAGATAAGTAGCCCGAGGTTAGCGGTAAACCAACCAATGCCAAACCGCCAATAATGGCAGCTATAAAAGTAAATGGCAGCTTTTTACGCAGGCCGCCCATGTACAGAATACTCTGCGGATCAATGTCCAGGTTGTTATCTTCCTTAATGTGCTGTACCTGGTGAATGACGATACCTGCCACCAAAAACAGCAGGCATTTAAAAAACGCGTGCGTAGCCAAATGGAAAAGCGATGAGGCATATGCCCCAACTCCCATTGCCAGTATCATAAAGCCTAATTGCGATATAGTGGAATAAGCGAGGATCCGTTTCAGATCGTTTTGAGTGAGAGCAATAGTGGCCGCCATGAAAGCGGTAAAACAACCGATACAGGCCAGTATGGTGAGCTCGGTTTCTGTAAACATAGGGTACACCCTGCCCAATAAAAACACCCCTGCGGCAACCATAGTAGCTGCATGAATCAACGCAGAAACCGAAGTAGGACCCTCCATAGCATCGGGCAGCCAGGTATGCAGCGGAAACTGGGCAGATTTGGCAGCGACGGCCAGGAAGATGCCGGCGACAGCAATGTATTGCCAAATGGCAGGTAATGAGCCTTGGGCGCCGCCAGCCAGCCAAACTGAGTCAACAGATTTTGGCAGTAGATCCGGAGTAACAACCCACAACCCATCATGAACTGAAGTAAAACTTACAATTCCTTGCGGCCCAAATAGTGAATTGATATCAAAAGTGCCATACATGGTAAAAATGATGATAATGGCGCTAAGCAAACCAATATCGCCAATACGGTTCATGATAAAGGCTTTTTTATTGGCCTGTACCGCTTTGTCCCTGGTAAACCAAAACCCTATCAGCAGGTACGATGAAAAGCCCACCAACTCCCAAAAAGCATAAAATAACACCAGGTTATCAACCACTACCAAAGCCAGCATGCTGAAGCAAAAGAAGCTGAGGTAAGTAAAGTATCTGCTGTACCGCCCGTCATACTTCATGTAAGCAGTAGAATAAATATGCACCGGCAAAGCGATAACCGATACCAGCAACAGCATTAATACAGATAGGTTATTCAATAATATCCCCGCATAGACCTTGGTTGCACCTATAGTAAACCAAACCTCTTTTACATGAATCTGAGGGTTATTCCAAACCCCGACAAATACTTTGGCCGCCAAAACACAACTCAACAAAATCCCCAAAGTTGATATCCATCCTGCGGCCTTACTTTTTTCCGGCAGGCAAAAGTTTAGCAAAGCGGCAAGCAGCGGTGAGGCCACAGCCGCGAGGGTGCAGGTGATGAGGGTGAGATCCTGGTATGGTAAAGTGTTATTCAAGTTTTATTTTAATATTCTACGATTTATCAATCCTTCAAATTATTGATCTTACCCGGATCAATGGTTTTATATTTTCGGTACACATTCAGGATAATGGCCAGTGCTACCGCTGTTGTTGCAGCGGCCAGTACAATGGCAAACAGGGCGAAGATCTGCCCGCTATTGCTTATGCTATCGTGTTTACCAAAAGCCACCAGGTTTAATATGGCTGCGTTCAATATCAATTCAATACCGATAAGGATCTGGATAGCATTACGTTTTGATACGATCATGTACAATCCTATGCAAAAAAGTGCTGCACTTACCACCAAAAAGTCGGTTAATGTGATCATGCGCTGCCCTCCTTTCGTGACAAATGCGCCGCGCCAACCAAAGCCATCAGCAATAAAATAGAGATGGCCTCAAAGGGCAACAAATACCGGGTCATTAAGTTAACACCAATGTTATCTATCATCACCGCATTTGGTGTGATGGTGTTGTTATAAGCGATAGAATCCTTTACCCAGGCCAGGTTATCGGCATCGGCCTTTAACACTACGTTGATCATCACTATAAAGAACAACGCTGCCAGCAATATGGCAGGCAGTTTCCYCAGGCTAAAAAATTTTCCCTTCTGCTGTTGTAGCACGTTTAAAGCTTCTTTACCCGATAACATAAAGGCAAAAATGATTAGCACCAATATCCCTCCTACGTAAATTACCACCTGGGTTACGGCCACAAAATCGGCCAGGGCCAAAACGTATAATCCGGCCAGGGCAAACAGCGTTACAAAAAACACAAATATACTGCGTACTAAATTTTTGGTTGATGCCGCATACAATGCCGAAGCAAGGGCAATAGCACTCATAAAGTAAAATAGCACACGGATTAAACTCATGCCCCACCCTCCTTTTTTTGCATAGCGGCCAATTTAGCAGCCTGCTTTTCGGCCTGTTGCTTATCAAACAGGGCGCGCTTCTCGGCGGCAACCTCTGGCGGCATATCCGAGAACTGGTAGGTAAGATCGCTTAGCTCAAATACGGTTTTGTCATATTGGTTGGTCATCACAATACATTCGGTTGGGCATACAATAGTGCACAGGCCGCAATACATGCATTTGGCCATGTCAATATCAAACTTAGCGGCATAAAGGCGTTTGGTAGTACCATCTGATGTTTGCCCGATGGCTTCCGTCGCCTTAATGGCTTCAATATCTATACAATCAACCGGGCATACCTTGGCACATAAATCGCATACAATACAATCGTCCATCTCCACATCCAGCTGGTAGCGGCCTATTTCGGGAACGGGCAGCTGTTGTTTGGGGTATTGGATGGTGTTGGTGCCTTTTTCCAGTTGTTTAAAGTAATTACTGTCGCTTACAGTGATGATCTTCCTGGCTGAATTAGACGCAAAGAGATGCCTTATGGTAAGACTTAAGCCTTTCCATGCCGTTGCAAAACCGTTGATTACTCTTTTAAACACTAATTATTAATTCTAAATTCTAATTGTCTGAACCGGGATTTGTCGGATTAAGGGATTACCCTGATTTACCTTCTTATCTTGATTCCTACCTTTTTCTTCTTATCTCTATCTTTTGTCTTTTCATCCTTAATCCTTGCTCCCAAAATCACATCAGCCACAATCTCCATACGCCCGATACCAATATACAGACGAAGGCCAGTGGGGTTAGCACTTTCCAGCAAAGGTTCATGAGCTGGTCTACCCGGAAACGGGGTAATGTCCACCTGATCCACATTTGTACGGCTACTAATCCTAATGTTTTTATTGTTACCCACAAAATGCCCCATGCCATGCCGGTTGTCCAATCGGCTAAATGAACCCGGCCTATGTTTGGTAATGGCGTGTTCCATGCGCCTAAAAACAAAATAACCCCTATCATGGATACCAGGAACATCATGGAATACTCGGCCAGGAAAACCAGCGCGAAACGGATGCCGGTAAACTCAGTATGGAAGCCCGCCACCAGCTCCGACTCCGCCTCAGGGATATCAAATGGAGCGCGATTACTCTCGGCCAGTGAAGCTATAAAGTAGATTGCAAAGGCGATAATGAGGTGCGGGGCACGGAATATGTTCCAGCTAAGCAAGCCTCCCGACGTAGTTACGTCCCAAAAACCAGCAAACTTTATTTTCTCGGGCGATAAGATCCCCTGCTGCATAGCTATTGCCTGCAGATCGAGGGTTTGGGCTATCATCACCACAGATATGATGGCAAAGCCAGCCGGAATTTCGTACGAAATGATCTGTGCGGCCGAGCGCATGGCACCCAATATGGAATATTTGTTATTTGATCCCCAGCCTGCCATCAGGATACCCAATGTTTCGATAGAGATAATGGCAAAAATATAATAGATACCAAGATTTATTTGTGAGGGGATAAGCCCGGGGGCCCAGGGCAACGCAGCAAAGCCCATGTAAACAGCAATAAAGATTACAGCAGGAGCCAGCATGAAAAGCCATTTATCGGCAGCAGCGGGGATAATGAGTTCCTTCTGGAGCATCTTCATGATATCAGCCAGCGTTTGCAGCGAGCCGAATTTACCTGTCTCGGTGGGGCCAAGCCTGTCTTGTATAAATGCAGAGATCTTTCGCTCGGCATATACACCAAACAAAGCAAAAAAGGCCGAAAAGCTAAACAACCCTACCGCAACAATAAAATATGTGATATAATAATTCAAGTACCTTTTTGCTTAAGCTGCAAACTTACTAAATGTTGAACTATTTTAGACGACAAGTTTAGTATATTAAATTGGTGAGTGGTTGATTGGGTGAGCTGTTGATTAAGTTAAATTGAGTTGAGCTGTTTTAGAAGTTTTTTTGACGGAATATTAAAAGTACCTGGTTTTATATTTTAAACTTAATTCAACCACTCACTAACACCTAACCAAATCATTCGCCGATATAAACTTTGATTGTACCGGTGATGAAAAAAACAGCGAGGCGTGATGATCAAAATCAGCTGTATCGTCTGTAGTGGTATAAAACTGGTTGGTACCGTTTTTGGTTAATTTATTCTCCATTTCGGGATGGCGTTGCAGGTAATCAACCAGGCTTTTGGCAACTATATCTCCCTGGGCAACCACTTTCACATGGGCAGGCAGGGCAGCCTCTATTTTATCTTTTATAATAGGATAATGAGTACATGCCAATAAAATGGTATCAATATCGGTCGATTGGGCCATAATTTCATCCAGGTACAATTTCACAAAATAATCAGCACCGGGCTTGTCGTACTCACCATTCTCTATCAGCGGCACCCATAGGGGGCATGCCTGCTGGTAAACTTTCACATCCGGGAAAAAATGCTGGATCTCTATAAGGTATGATCCAGATTGTACTGTACCTTTTGTACCCAGTACCCCTATTTGTTTGGTTTTAGTATAATCGCCTATGATCTCGGCAGTTGGCCTTATCACGCCGAGTACCCGTTTTGTAGGATCGCCGTTTATAAGGTCCTGCTGCTGTATGGTACGCAAAGCTTTGGCCGATGCCGTATTACAAGCTAATACTACCAGTGGGCACCCTTGCTCAAACATCCATTGCACACATTCCCAGGTATACTCGTGTATGGTTTTAAACGACCGGTTTCCGTAGGGTGCGCGGGCATTATCACCCAGGTATATATAATCGTAACCCGGCAACTGTTCAATAATAGATTTAAAAACCGTAAGGCCGCCAAAGCCCGAATCAAAAATACCGATGGGTTTATTTTGCATATACAAACATAAAAAAAGCGCCCCGTAAATACAGGGCGCTCCTTTATAAATGACTAATAGTTGATATTATTTTAAACCTAATTTTAATTTTACAGCAGCCATCAGGTCATCAGCATCCGGAGATACCAAAAGGCTTACCTGTGAAGAATCCAATACATATGCGTATCCTTTTTCTTTTGCAACTGCCTGTACAGCAGCTGTAGCTTTATCAAAAAGTGGTTTACCTAATTCATTTTTCTTTGCTTCAACCTGTTGCTGAGCGTTAGTTTGATAATCAGTCATACGTTTTTGTATATCCTGAAGCTCGTTACCTTTTGCTGTACGTACAGCATCGGTCATGGTAGCCTGATCTTTTTGAAAGGCCTGGCCTTTTGTGGTGTACTCATTGTTCATGGTAGTGAGCACGTCAATAAAGGTTTTTTGGTAAGCCTGAATCTGAGTTGAAACAGTTTTAGTTTCTGGCATTAAGTCAATCAGCTGGTTAAAATTAATATGGCCAATTTTGGTCTGCGCATTGGCAAAGTTGCCGGCAAATATCATTCCTACTGCAACTAAAGCAACTTTAAATAGTTTTTTCATTTTTCTTGTTCTGTGTTTAATAATAGTTTTGTTCTGTTTTTATTTATTCAAAAAGTTATTTGGCAAGTACTCCGGGTTTAAGCCCTAATTTGGTTATTACTTCTGCACTTTTGTCGAGCCTTGGGCTTGCATACAGCATGATCACTTCGCTGTTTTTATCAAAAATCATATCCAGATCGTTACCCTCGGCTACCGCCTGTACGGCTTTAGACACCCGATCCTGAATTGGTTTAATCAAAGAAGTACTCTTTTGTGAAAGTTCACCATCCGGGCCAAATTTTTGACGTTGAAAATCCTTTGCGGCCTTTTCTTTATCTACAATCTCGGCCTCGCGGCGTTTTTTCATATCTGGCGTCATCAGTATCTGGTCGGCCTGGTATGCTTTGTACAAACGGTCAATTTCCTGGAAACGTCCGTCAACTTCTTTTTGCCATTGATCGGATAAAGCGGCAAGTTGCTTTTGCGAAGAAGCATACTCCGGCATGTGCTTCAATATATAATCCGAGTCAACATAAGCAAAACGTTGTGCATAAGCTCCTGCAAATGCTGTGAACGTTAAAATTGCTATTAAAATTATCTTCTTCATATTCGGTTCGCAAATTAATTAAATCCGCCGGATAAACTCTGAGAAATTGTAAAATGGAACTGCCCTTTATTTGCATCAGGGGCACCTGGTATTTTATCAAACCCATAACCATAATCTAATCCAAGCAAGCCAAATATAGGTAAAAATATTCTTGCGCCCACACCTACCGAACGTCTAACGTTAAACGGATTGAACTGGTTAAAATTGTTCCAAACGTTTCCACCCTCGGCAAATGCTAATAAAAATATGGTTGCCGACTGGCTGGCGATAACCGGATGGCGTAATTCCAGCGTATATTTATTGTAGATGGTGCTACCTGTATTGGAGTTCTGGTTTTCATTTGAACCTTCGGGCACTATGGAGAAGTTTTGGTAACCCCTTAAGCCGATGATTTCACTACCCTGTAAAAACTGGTAGCTCTGCATACCATCACCACCTAACTTAAAGCGTTCAAACGGCGATGGACCAACTTCTTTGTTGTACATGCCCAGGAAACCAAACCTCACCTGCGACATCAGTACAAATTTACCAACCAGTTTGGAAAACCATTGCGCATCGTATTTAAACTTATAGTATTCTACAAAATGGTAACGTTCCTGTGGAGTGGCTACCTTATAGTTAACATTGTTAAACAACGAATAAGGAGGTGTTGCCTGTACCGTAAATTTAATATTTGAACCCTGTGTTGGGAAAATAGGCGCATCGATTGAGTTACGGGTTAATTCCTGTGTTAGCTTGATGTTGAATGATGTACCATTTTGAAAAAGGTAACCTGAATAATTATCAAGGTTATAGTGATCAAAGTTAAGGGAGTAATTCAGCTGGAAATAGTTATCAGGCCATTTTAAGCGTTTACCCAAAGTAATACCAACACCGTTAATACGCAGGTTATTATAGTACGGGCTCGATTTTGCATAATACTGACCTGTTGAACTACCTTGCGTATATGCTGATAATGCAAAGTAAATAGGTTTTTTACCACCTAACCATGGTTCGGAGAAAGTGAACGAAAAGTTTTGATAAGTACGGCCGCTTGACTGGCCTCTTAAGCTTAGTTTTTGTCCATCGCCTTTTGGCAGTGGTTTGTAAGCTTTAAGGTTAAATATATTCCTTAACGAAAAGTTGTTAAAGGTAAGCCCCAGTGTACCCACCAGCTGCCCGCCACCAAAACCGCCCGAAAGCTCTATCTGATCTGATGGTTTTTCAACCACGTTGTAAATAATATCTACAGTACCATCCTGCGGGTTAATGTTGGTTGGCTTGGGTTCGGTTTTTTGTTCGTCAAAGTTACCAAGCTGACCAATTTCACGTGCACTGCGTATTAATAACTCTTTGTTGAATTTTTGGCCTGGCTTAGTTTGAATCTCGCGCAACACAACCTTATCGTTGGTTACATCATTACCTTTAAGACTTACGCGGTTAATGGTGTATTGCGGGCCTTCATAAATACGGATATCCAGATCTACAGTATCATTATAAACCCTTGTTTGTACAGGATCCGCGTTGAAAGTTAAATAACCATCATTTAAGTAAAGCGACGAAACATCATCATTACTAGGTGTTGGTCCGCTTAACCTTTTATTTAATTCATCCTCGCTAAATACATCGCCTTTTTTAACGTGTAATATTCTTTCCAATAATTCGGTAGTATATTTCGCATTGCCAGACCAACTAACTTTACCGAAGTAATATTTGGGGCCTTCGTAAACTTTTATCTTTACGTTAACCGTCTGATCGTCGTGTTTCCAAACAGAATCGCTTATCAATGCAGCATCACGATAGCCTTTACCCTGCATTTTTTCAATAAGGTTTAACTTATCCTCTTCGTATTTATCCTGTTTGAATTTTTTTGATCCAAAAACGTTATACCATCTTCTTTTACGGGTTTTGCTTAAATACCCCCTCAGATCACCTTGCGAAAACGCTTTGTTACCTTCAAAAGTAACATCGTTAATTTTCACTTTGGTTTTCTTGTCAATTTTTACATCGAGTATAACACTGTTGGCATCTCCCGGATCTTTACGCTGTGACATAGTAACGGTGGTGTTCATAAACCCCTTCTCGTTAAAATGCTTTCTAATAATAGCCGATGTAGTGCTTAATAAATTCTCGTTTACAATTTTACCGGTCTTATCGGTTAATTTTTTCTGTATATCCTCAACTTCGCCTTTACGGATACCTGTTATATGCAGGCGGGATAAACGCGGTCGCTCCACTACTACAATTTCAAGATAAACCGTATCAAGGTTAATTTTAGTAATATTTAACTGTACATCATCAAACAAGCCTTGTTCGTATAATTTCTTTATTACTTCGGCATTACGTTCGCCCGGTAAATTAATACGATCGCCTTTTGTTAATTTTGAAAGCAATATCAAATTATCCTTATCAAGATATTTTACTCCACTTACGGTAATACCACCTATGATATAATCGCGCGGATTAAGGTAACTTAAACTATCAGCCGGTATCTGTTTTGTGAGTGGTTGCCTCGGTGGATTGGAAACCTGGGCCAGTGCGGCGGTACCAAAAACAGAGAAAAGAATAGCAAAAAGAAATTTATACATTCGAATATTTTAGTGGGCTAAAATTAATTTATACAGTTGTTAAAAAGTGTTAAAAGAAAAAATTTAGTTAAGCTGCTCACTTGTCATACCAAAACGACGTTCGCGTTTTTGGTAATCAAGTATGGCTTCGTACAAATCTTCCTTCCTGAAATCGGGCCATAGCTTTGCCGTAAAATACAACTCTGCATAGGCAATTTGCCATAATAAATAGTTACTTATCCGATATTCGCCGCCGGTTCTGATCAGTAATTCAGGATCGGGCATATCGTTGGTGAATAAATTTCTTTCAAAAACATCTTCATTAATATCTTCCACTTGCAGGTCGCCGCTTTTTACCTGCAGGGCTATGTTTTTAGCCGCCTGTAAAATTTCGCGTCTTGAGCCATAGCTTAAAGCCAGTGTAAGTACCACTCCCGTATTTAACGAGGTTTTTTGCATGGCCGCGTTAAGCTCTTTTAAGCATTTTGGGGGTAGCATGTCCAAATCACCAATAGCATTTAGCTTAATATTATTTTTCATGAAGCCGGCTATTTCCTTATGGATGGTGCTTACCATAAGCTCCATTATAGCCATAACCTCAAATTTGGGTCTGTTCCAGTTTTCTGATGAGAAGGTATATAGTGTAATATATTTTATACCCAGTTTATCTGCGCCCTCAACAACGTCCCTAACAGATACCACACCATTATGATGACCAAATACCCTTAACTTGCCTTTTCCTTTTGCCCAACGGCCGTTGCCATCCATAATGATAGCTACATGCTTAGGGAGTTTTAACAAATCAATCTGATCCAAATATTCCATATTACTCATTATCAAAAACCGTGTAATGGTTTATAAAAGACATGCCTTTGTTTTAAATTCTATCAACGCTATGTCTAATAAATATTTGTTTTTAGACTAATCAACCTTAAAAATTAACCGGTTACAGCAAGATTTAAATGCCAAATTGCCGGTTTTTTCAGGGTACAAAGGTAAAACTTACTTTGTATTTTTTTAGTATGCAACGATAAAAGAAAATGTTATTATAAATATTGTCCTTAAATGTCATAAAAAACACATAAATGGCATTTAATGCAGCTATTTTTATTGATTTATAAATTGGCTAAACGTAAAAAAAGGCATCAATAACCAAATAAATGGCCATGATGCCTGTCAAAAAGGATATGTGGAAGGTTAGGTGGAATTACTTGAATATGATTTTAATAAATGCCTTTTTGCTTTAAAACATCTATATCGGGCGTGGTTATATCAACAATAGAATATCTGTCTGTTTTGGTAATAGTAAGTTCATCTAACGTACTCACCAGGTTGCTATATGCTGAATGGTTGCTGGGTTTAAGTAAAACAATCATGTCTTTACCATATTTGTCATGAATCATTTTATTGGTTTCGATAAGCGTTTTCCGCAAGCCAGTGTGCCCAAAGCCTGCCACGGTGGGCACTATTATAGGGTTCTTAAGTTCGCCCAGGTAATACACAACCCTATCGTTTTTTCCAAGACAGATAGTAAGACTGCGACTGGCTGGTACCGGACCTTTATCTCTCCCATCGGGCATCGCTAAAGGCATGGCCTTTGGTTTTGCAAGCGTAGTTGTCATTATAAAAAAGGTGATCAGCAGGAAAGCCAGGTCAACCATCGCGGTAAGATCAACGCGCACATTCATTTTTTTGCGCCTATGGGTTGAACTCGTTTTTTGAGGAGAAGAATTTAATTCGGCCATGATTTTACAGATTTAAGGTTAAAATAAAATCGGTATTAAATACCGACAATCAACACTTAAACGAATTGTAAAATCAATTATTATGTATTTTACAGAATTTAATTCTGTTAAATTAAAAATTTAAGAATTAAATTCCGATTAAAAAATTAGTAATAACAACGCTGGGTTACAAAAGTATAGGAGATGGTAAAACCTATTAAAAAATAGGTATCCCGGGGTTTAAAATCGCCGCGCTGCGTTCCTGCCGAACCAATGTAAACTCCAGTCCGCTCGCCCGATCTGTCAGATAATGCCCTGGCTGTGCCGGTAAGTTTGCTTTTGTTGGCGTATACACCGCTTACATCATCGAGGTAATCGGTAAATGTGTAGCGATAACCGATATCGGCCGCCAGGCTAAACTTGCCGCCAATATTGTACTTTATACCCACTCCATATGGTATTACTACGGTATTATCACCATACTGTTTTTGCTGATCTTCCGTTTTTAACTCCCTTAAATCAACAGATGCACCGTTATAATTAGTACGTGGGGCAAAACCCGAGATCCCGATACCAGCGTATATAAAAGGTGTAAATTTATTGGGGCCTGCATCAGGGATGTATTTCAGGAAATTGAATTCGCCTATAGCGCTTATTTCCTTTACGCCATCGGTAAAGTTCAAATTACGATCACGAAACTGCTGACTGGATGAGGTACTATCAGCAGCGCCAAACTTACCGTAACTGAACGTTAACCTTGCCGATAGGTAACCATCAAAATTTCGTTTTACAAACAAGCCGCCAGATATGCCGCTTATTTTAACAGGATTATTGGGATTTAAATCGCCAATGTAGCCGGCGCCGCCTATAGAGCCGCCTATCTCCCAGGTTTGTGCCTGCAGGTGATATGAAACCAGCAAAAGAAATATAAAAAGTAAAAATTTAGGCATTAAGCTATTTTAATAGTTACGGGCATCCAGTCCCCATAATAGTTTGTTCCTTAACGTAGTTAAATAACTTTCATTATTTAAACGGATCAAATTTAGCTGAAAACCAGCTTTAGCTACATGAAACTTCATGGTTTCGTCCATAACTGCCATCCTGGAATCGCAGGATACCAGGTATTTGGAGCTTCGGGTTTCTACCTCAAAACATAGTTTGCTATTATCGGGCAATATGATAGGCCTTACATTTAAGTTATGAGGCGATACCGGTGTTACTACTATGCTATTTGATTGCGGGAATATAATTGGGCCTCCACAGCTTAATGAATATGCCGTTGAGCCCGTTGAGGTTGATATAATAAGACCGTCGCCCCAGTAGGAGTTTAAAAACTCATCATTTAAAAACACATGGGTAATAATCATGGCGGCATCATCGCGCTTGTGGATGGTTACATCATTTAACGCAAAGTTATCGTTCCCAAATACTTCTGTTTTTGAATSAATCTTCAGCAGTTCGCGGCTATCAAGCGTAAACTCCTTATTTACTACCGCATGAATAGCTGCATTGATATCGCTTTTATTTACGCTGGCTAAAAAACCCAACCGGCCAAAATTAATCCCTATAACAGGAATACCGCTATCGCGGATAACGGTTACCATATCCAGCAGGGTACCATCGCCGCCAAGCGTTATAAAAATATCAATAAAACCTTTTAACGAATCGGTGCTTTGCAGCACATCATATTTTACGCCGTTTATTTTATCCTGAAGATACTCGTTAAGCAGATGATGCACATAGATCTCGACATTGTGCTGGGCCAGGTTATCAAATACCTGCTGTATATAAGGTATTACCGATGGCTCATTAAATGGCCGGCCGTAAATTGCGATCTTCATAGATGTTTTTTATTAGTCGATGGTCTATGGTCCATGGTCCATGGACTAACTTCTAATTACAAATTAAGATAATTCATGAGTGAATCGTAACGATCTCTGCCGTTATCGTTATTATCAGTATTGTTAAAGGTTGCCTTTATAGCATATTCATACCGCAGGAAGGTGGCTATTATAGTTGAGATATCCTGCTTATTTACCTTAAGAGTTACTTCCATCCGGGTTGAATCGGGAAATGTTTGAACGTAAGAACTTAGTATCTGGGCATTGTCAGATTCCACTATCTGCGCCATATGCGCCAGCGAGTTGTTTTTATTGTTGATTTCGAGCACAATAATACCGCCAGGTTGTGATACCGACGTAATCTGGGCAAAATAATCGGTAATGGCATTTATAGTAATCAGGCCCAGGTAGTTTTGCTTGGCATCAAGTACCGGCACCACCGTAAGCTTGCGCTCGTAAAACAGGCGTATCACATCATATATATGCTGATCTTCCAGGACATAGGGATTAACGAGTGAAAGCCCCAACGAACCTACCGGTGCCTGGTAATCGCTTTCAACTATAAAATCATCCTCGGCAATTAATCCTAAAAATTGTTTTTCATTTACAATTGGCAGGTGCCTCAAGCGAAACTCCATCATACGGTCATATACCTTCTGTATAGTATCAGAAGTATGAACCGGAGGTATCACATCAGCTATCAGTTCAATTGCAATCATGTTATCCTTTTATTTTATTTAAAAACGCGCTAAACAAAGCATTAAACTCCTGTGGCCGCTCCATCATTGGGGCATGGCCACATTTATCAATCCAGTGCAATTCAGAATCGGGTAACAATTCATTAAACTCAACCGCTACTTCGGGCGGCGTTATTTTATCGTCTTTACCCCATATTAAACATACCGGCAGATTCATCTTGCTCAGGTCCTTTTTCATGTTATGCCGTATAGCCGATTTTGCCATCGCCAGTAACCTGATCACGCTATGCCTGTCGTTTATCAGTTTATGAATATCATTAACCATCTCATCAGTTGCAATGGCCGGATCATAAAAAGTATACTGCACCTTTTCTCTTACAAAATCAATACTTTCGCGGCGCGGAAACGAGCCACCAAAAGCATTTTCATACAACCCCGAGCTGCCGGTTAATACCATGGCTTTTATATTTTCGGGATGAGCTAAAACATATACTAAAGCCACATGCCCGCCAAGCGAATTACCCAGCAATGTTATATTGCTCAGTTTTTTAAACTTGATGAACTTATGTACAAATTTTGATAAACTTCTTACACCAGTGGTTAAAAGAGGCATATCATAAATTGGGAGAATTGGGATTATTACACGGTATCGGGATTTAAACTCCTCAACCACGCCATCCCAATTGCTCAACGAACCCATTAAACCGTGAAGTAGTAATAATACCTCACCTTCGCCCTCATCGATGTAACTAAAACCGTTTTCCTCTTTAAGCACGAAATCCATATAAATTATTAGTATTAATTTTCAATTAACTATACCAAAACCCGTTTTAGTATAAAATATGTTAATTCGCTATAAATTTAGTTTATTACGAACGACTTGCAACAATTATAGTAATAATTTATCAATGTAAATATTAAGCTTACATTGTTAAATTGMTATCCCAACAATTGCCTTACCACTTCTGATATGGTTTTACCATCGGCTTTGCCGGCAAGTTCTTTATTGGCAGTGCCCATAACTTTACCCAGATCCTGTATTGATGTAGCCCCTATCCTTTCAATCAGCTCCTGCAGGTAACCTTCAATTTCAAAACGGGTCATTTGTTGTGGCAGGTAAGGTTCTATCACGCGCATTTCTTCCATCTCGATCTCGTAAAGATCCTCCCGGTTTTGTGTGCGGTAAATATCTGCCGATTCTTTACGTTGCTTAATCAGTTTTTGAAGCACTTTGATCTCAGCCTCCTCGGTAAGTTCATCTGCAGCGCCTTTTTCGGTTTTAGCCAGCAGTAAAGCTGATTTAATTGCGCGCAACCCCCTAAGACGATCCGGCTGTTTAGCCAGCATAGCCAGTTTTATATCCTGGT
Source organism: Mucilaginibacter sp. P4_G9 (assembly GCF_056400985.1). Lineage (NCBI taxonomy): Bacteria > Pseudomonadati > Bacteroidota > Sphingobacteriia > Sphingobacteriales > Sphingobacteriaceae > Mucilaginibacter > Mucilaginibacter sp. P4_G9. Next base: position 25,379 of record NZ_JBFUKF010000024.1, read on the forward strand.
CTATTTGTGTTATTAGTGACATGTGTTTTAATTTTAGATATGCAGATTTCAGATGTGCAAATTATGTTTTTTAATTATTGAATCGGTGAATTTATTTAATGCGTAAGCCCCAGGTGTGTAGGTTAAAAATTATTGATTTCAAATATGCAGATCACTTTGCTCATTTGCATATCTGCACATCTGAAATCGGCATATCTATTTTCTGAATATATTAGTCGCCGTTGCCTGGGCTGTTGGCATAATCACCAGGTCGTTAATATTTACATGAGCCGGCCGCGATGCTACAAACCAGATGGTTTCGGCAATATCCTGTGCTATCAGCGGCTCAAAGCCATCGTAAACCTTTTTGGCGCGTTCCTTATCGCCTTTAAACCTAACTTCAGAAAACTCTGTTTCAACAGCGCCGGGATGAATGGCTGTAACTTTAATTCCGTGCGATAACAGGTCAACCCGCATACCTTTGTTTAACGCATCAACAGCGTGCTTGGTTGCGCAGTACACATTACCATTAAGGTAAACTTCTTTGCCTGCTATTGATCCTAAATTAATAATGTGTCCTTTACCATTACTTATCATCCAGTTTGATACCACACGGCTTACATAAAGCAAGCCTTTTATATTGGTATCAATCATGGTTTCCCAGTCGTCGACATCCCCATTTTGTATCGGATCCAATCCCTGGCTCAAACCGGCGTTATTAACCAAAACATCTACCATTTTCCATTTTTCCGGTAAACCCTCCAGGTTTTCAATCACCTGCTGGCGGTTGCGTACATCAAATGATAAAATGGCAATCTCAATGTTATATGTATCATTTAAGTGTTCGGCCAGTTTTTCAAGCCGGTCTTCCCTTCTGCCGGTTAATATCAAATTATAACCCTCACGGGCAAATACGTGGGCAGATGCCTCGCCAATTCCGGCAGTGGCACCTGTAATTAAAACAACTTTACTCATGATAGTATGATAACTATAGCCGCGAAATTATGTTTTTTAGTTTGAATTATTGTTGTATTGAGGTAATAAGCCTCACCCAAATTATCCCTCGGTGGAGATATAGCGACGGCTTATTCAAAAAACAAACTAAACATAACCGTATGTAATGACAATTTGCTGATAGGACTTGAAAAAGGGTGATTCTCTGGCACCAATATATTACCAAATGAGTTGGATATCTTGATCTGCGGCGAGAGCTTAAAAAATTCAAAATAAATATCACAGCCAAGGCCCGCCTCATATGAACTAAATCCGCCGGCATTTTTTACCAGCTTATCCAATGGGTCTAAATTAGCTTCATTTTTTTTTGATCCGATGGCCTTGGTGTATTTAACGCCGCCTAAAATATAAGCCCTGAAATCGCCAAGCCTGTCGGATTTTATCTTGAACGATATCGGCACATCTACCGAAGTGGTTTGTACCTGTTTTATCTGATTTTGATCGGGGTTGGCATACGTATAAGTTAAATTACGATCGGCAAAAACCAACGATGGGGTAACGCGTACTTCAAAATGCTCTGTTACAGTGTACCGGGTTAAAAAACCTATAGCAAAACCAGGGGTGCTTTTTGAACTGATGCTGTTTAACGAGTCGGTTACATATTGATTGTTGGTAGCATCAAAAAATGGTTTACGCCAGTCGGGCTTCTTTACTATTTTAAAATCGCTGCTAACGTAATTGAAGCTAAAACCAAAACTCAGGTCTTGCTGATCGGCACCTCCGCCCCATGCAGGTACATTTTGTGCAAACAAAAGTTTGCAGCAAAACATAAGGCATACAACTAAAAAGCACCGCATTTTGATCATTTAACGCCGGTATATATTGAACAGATACCAAACGCCAATGGCCTGTGTTTGGTATTTTTAAAGCCTACTTTATCCATTAAAGCAACAAAACTTTCGCCATCCGGGAAAGCAGCTACAGACTCGGGCAAATAACTATAAGCCCTTGAATCTTTACTAAACAATTTGCCAATACCAGGTGTAATATAGTTAAAATAAAAGCTATACAACTGTTTTATAGGGAAAGCCCGGGGTTTTGAAAACTCCAGTACTACCGCTTTGCCGCCCGGTTTTAATACCCTTTGAATATCGGCCAAACCAATTTGCAGGTTCTCGAAATTACGAACACCGTAAGCAACCGTAACAGCGTCAAAAGCATTATCGTCAAAAGGCAGTTTTTCCGAATCACCAAGTTTTACTTCAAACTTATTGCCAAGGCCACGGTTTTGAATCTTTTGCTCAGCAATATCCAACATGCCACGGGAAATATCCACACCAATTATTTTATCCGGATTTAACGCTTTCAGGGCTTCGAAGGCAAAATCACCTGTACCCG